>NZ_CAXIBN010000055.1:0-18138 GCF_964021735.1 uncultured Wocania sp.
ACAAAAGCACTCCCAATAATAGCCCCTTTGGCATATTGCGTAGCTTGAGTAAAAGTTTCATTATTACTTATTCCGAAACCTATAATTTGAGGGTTGCTTAAATTCATATCTGCAATGCGTTTAAAGTACTGTGTTTGCTCATCTCCAAAACCAGATTGAGCCCCTGTAGTACTGGCACTACTAACCATATAAATAAATCCGTTTGAAATAGAGTCAATATACCTAATGCGTTCGTCACTAGTTTGAGGTGTAATTAAGAATACATTTATTAGTCCGTATTTCTCAAAAATAGCTTGATATTCATCATGATACACATCAACAGGTAAGTCGGGAATAATTAAACCATCTATACCTATTTCTTGACATTTTTTACAAAAAGCCTCAACCCCATACTGAAACATAGGATTAAAATAGCCCATTATAATTAGCGGAATACTAACAGTTTTTCTTATATCTTTTAATTGATTAAAAAGAACCTCGGTAGTCATACCATTTTGCAAAGCTTGAGTAGAACTCGCTTGAATAGTTGGGCCATCGGCCAAAGGATCGCTAAAAGGCAAGCCAATTTCAATCATATCAACCCCATTTTTTTCTAAATCTTGAATTATAGAAACGGTATCATTAATACGAGGGTAACCCGCCGTAAAGTATATAGATAATAACTTTTTATGTTCTTGTAATTTGGTTTTAATCCTATTCATTTTTACTTTTTATTTTGGGCGTTACCACAAGGGTCGGGCTTTCACTACTCGCTCCCTCCTGCGTCGGGGAGCTCAAACACGCCGTTCAATCCCTAACGCATTAGTAACCCATTCATTTTATATTTTAAAATAATCTATATAATTCTCTAAATCTTTATCACCACGACCAGATAAACTTACCACAACCACATCATTTGGTTTAAACGTTTTCTGTTCAAAAATAGCTAAAGCGTGCGAACTCTCAATAGCTGGAATGATACCCTCTAATTTACATAATTCTAACCCCGCTTTCATAGCATCATCATCAGTAATAGCCATAAATTGTGCACGCCCAGTTTTACATAAATGCGCATGCATAGGGCCAACACCAGGATAATCTAAACCTGCCGAAATAGAATAAGGTTCGGTAATTTGACCATCTTCAGTTTGCATTAATAAAGTTTTACAACCGTGAATAATGCCCTCTTTACCTAAAACAGATGTTGCCGCACTTTCGCCAGAATTAATACCTAAACCAGCCGCTTCAACAGCAATAATAGTAACATCCTCTTCATGCAAATAATGGTAATATGTTCCAGCAGCATTGCTTCCGCCACCAATACAGGCCACCACATAATCTGGATTCTCTCTACCTTCTTGTTCTTTTAATTGCCATTTAATTTCTTCTGAAATTACCGACTGAAATCTAGTAACCATATCCGGATACGGATGCGGTCCAATAGCAGAGCCAATTATATAATGCGTATTTACGGGGTTATTTATCCAATCTCGAATGGCTTCGTTAGTCGCATCTTTCAACGTACGACTTCCAGACAAAGCAGGAACTACTTTAGCTCCTAACATTTTCATTCTGGCTACGTTGGGTGCTTGTCGTGCAATATCAATTTCACCCATATACACAATACACTCCAGCCCCATTAAAGCACAAACCGTAGCGGTTGCAACACCATGTTGTCCTGCGCCAGTTTCGGCAATAATTCTAGTTTTTCCTAAACGTTTTGCCATAAGAATTTGACCTATGGTATTGTTTATCTTGTGCGCTCCTGTATGGTTTAAATCCTCTCGTTTTAAATATATTTTGGTATTATATTTTTCCGAAAGACGTTTTGCAAAATAGAGTGGAGAAGGCCGACCTACATAATCTTTAAGGAGTTGATTAAATTCTTTTTGAAAACTGGGTTCAGCCATAACCTTCAAATAGTTTTGGCGTAACTCTTCTACATTTGGGTATAGCATTTCTGGAATGAAAGCACCCCCAAATTCGCCGTAGTAGCCTTTTTCGTTAACGTTGTAATTCATTTTTTTTACTTTTCATCATTGCGAAACTTTTTAAAAAAGTTGTGGCAATCTGTTTCTTTTGAAAAGATTACCAAATCGTTTAGCTCCTCGTAATGACGTTGTTTTTAAATTCTTTTAAATCTTCAATATTCTTTAATCCAGGTTCTACTTCAAATTTACTATTCACATCTATAGCGTAACAATATTTTGAGGCTTCACTTTGTTTGAATTTTTTAAGGTCTGCAATTTGTTCTAACCCAATGCCACCACTTAAAAAGAAAGGTTTTGTTGATGGGTAATTATTCAACACATTCCAATCAAACGTATAGCCATTGCCTCCAGGTAATTTTCCTTTGGTGTCGAAAAGAAAGTAATCGCAAACATCTTCATAAGGTTTTAGAATACTGAAATCGAATTCATCTTTAATTGAAAATACTTTGATTATTTCGATTTGATGTGATGCTGAAACGAGTTCAGCATGACGTAATGCATTACAATATTCTGGTGATTCACTACCGTGTAATTGTACTGCTTGTAAATTATGGGTGTTTATTTTTTCTAATACAAAATCTAATTCTGCATCAACAAAAACACCTGTTTTTTTAATTGATTTTGGTATTTCTGGAATCGATTCTACATCAAAATTCCTCGCAGATTTTTCATAAAAAATAAAACCAAGATAGTGCGGTTGCAATGCTGCAACTTCTTCGATGTTGTCTTGGTGTTTCATTCCGCAAATCTTCAGTTTCATCTTCTCGATACTATTTTTTCGTTCCTCAAAAATCACTCAAAGTGACGTTATTTGTTTAATTCAGTTATAAATTTTTCAGCACTTTTTCCAGGATTATTCGTTTTCATAAAGTTTTCACCTATTAAAAAGCCTTGGTAGCCATAAGGTTTTAATTCTTTAATGGCTTCAATATTACTAATACCGCTTTCTGATACTTTTACAAAATCATTTGGAATAAGTTTGCTAAGCGATTTACTCGTTTCTAAGCTAACATCGAATGTTTTTAAGTTTCTATTGTTAACACCTAACATGTCTAGACTTGGCATGATAGATTTATGCAATTCTTCTTCGTTATGAACTTCTAAAAGCACATCGAGATTCAAGCTTTTTGCGAATTCAGAGAATTTCTTGATATCGTTTTTTGATAGAATTGCCGCAATTAAAAGAATAACATCTGCTCCATAAGCTTTTGCTTCTAATAATTGATATTCGTCAATAATGAATTCTTTTCTTAATAAAGGTAGATTGCAACTTGCACGAGCCGTGAGTAAGTCATCTAACGATCCACCAAAATATTTGCCGTCTGTTAAAACAGACATCCCACAAACGCCAGCATTTTCATATCCTTTAGCTACATCTTGAACATTTAATGTGTTATTAATAACAGATTTTGAAGGCGAACGACGTTTGTGTTCTGCAATAATTCCTGAGCTATTTTGTCGTAATTTTTTAGCAAGTGAAATACTTTCTCTTTCAAATAAAACAGATTGCTCTAATTGAGATATAGGGATTAAGCTTTTTCTTAAATTAACTTCAGCGTATTTATCTATAACAATTTTATCTAGAATATTCATTTACTTAATTCAATTAATGTATCTAAACTCTTTTTTGCTTTACCAGAAAGTAACGATTCTTTAGCTAATTCAAAGCCTTCTTTATGACTAATTTGGTTTGTAGTAGCGATTGCTAAACCCGCATTGGCACAAACGACATGATTTTGTGGTTCGGTTCCTTTTCCATTAATAACATTCAAAAATATTTTTGCAGCATCATCAACGGTGTTGCCTCCAAAAATAGATTCTTGCTTTATTTGCGAAATGCCTAAATCTTCAGGTGAAAACATGATTTCAGAATGATTAGAAATCACTTTTGTTTTCCCTGTAAGTGATATTTCATCATAACCATCTAAAGCGTGTACTATGCTATAATTTTTATCGGTTTGCTGGTATAAATAGCCATATAAACGTTGTAATTCTAAATTAAATACACCAACCATTTGGTTTTTTGGAAACGATGGGTTTACCATAGGACCTAACATATTAAAAAACGTTTTCACACCTAATTCTCGACGGATTGGTGCTACGTTTTTCATAGCAGGATGAAATAAAGGTGCGTGTAAAACACAAATACCTGCTTTATCGATAGTACGTTTTAAAAAATCTTCGTTGTTTGAAAATTTAATTCCTAAATGTTCCATAACGTTTGAAGAACCGCAAGCGGAGGACACACCATAATTACCATGTTTAGCAACTTTTATACCTGCTCCGGCAGATACAAAAGAGGATAGTGTAGATATGTTAAAAGTGTCTTTTCCGTCGCCACCAGTGCCGCATAAATCAATAGCATTGAAGTCTTTTAAATCGATGGGGACGCATAACTCTAAAAGGGCATCTCTAAAACCTTGAAGTTCTTCAAGTGTTATACTTCGCATCATAAAAACGGTTAGAAATGAAGCAATTTGACTTTGATTATACATGCCGTTTGAAATATTAACCAAAACTTGTTTTGCTTCTTCGCTTGAGATATTTTCGTGATTTATTAATCTGTTAAGTAATTGTTTCATAGCCTAAGAATTGATCCAATTTTCAAGAATTTGTTTTCCATTTGGAGTTAGTACAGATTCTGGATGATATTGCACGCCTTTTACATCATATTCTCTATGCCGTAAAGACATGACTTGTCCGCTTTCATCAAAAGAAGTGGCTTCTAAGCAATCTGGTAAATTTGGATTAACTACCCATGAGTGGTAACGCCCTACTTTGATATTTTTTTCTAAACCTTTAAATAATGGTTCATCATCAACGGTAATATTTACTTTAGTGGCAACACCATGATAAACTTCATCTAAATTAATGAGTGAACCACCGAAAACTTCACCAATGGCTTGTTGCCCTAAGCAAACACCTAAAATGCTTTTTGTTGGGGCATATTTTTTTATAATGGCTTTTAGTAAACCTGCTTCGTCAGGAATACCAGGGCCTGGAGATAGTACAACTTTGCTGAAAGATTCAACATCTTCTAATAGTAATTTATCGTTTCTAACAACGGTAACATCGCAGTTTAAATCTTCTAAATAATGTACAAGATTGTAAGTAAAACTATCGTAATTATCTATAACTAATACTTTCGTCATCTTTAAATATCTTCAGCTAATTTAATAGCTTTTGTTAATGCTCCTAATTTATTATATACTTCTTGTAGCTCGTTTTCTGGATTAGATTTAGATACTAATCCTGCGCCCGCTTGCCAATGTAGTTTATGATTTTTACTTAAAAAAGTTCGAATCATTATAGCGTGATTAAAGTTGCCTTCAAAATCCATAAACCCAATAGCGCCACCATAAAAAGCACGACTTGTTTTTTCGTATTGCTCTATAAGTTGCATAGCGCGATGCTTTGGCGCACCACTTAAAGTACCGGCAGGAAAAGTGTCTGCAACTACTTGCATGGTTGAAGTTTCTTTATGTTTTTGTCCTGTAACTTTGCTTACCAAATGGATGACATGCGAAAAAAACTGAACCTCTCTATAAGTGTCTACTGTTACATTGTTCCCGTTTCGACTTAAATCATTTCTTGCTAAATCTACCAGCATCACGTGTTCTGCATTTTCTTTATCGTCTACCGCTAATTGTTTTGCTAATTCGGCATCTTTTAAATCATTTCCAGTACGTTTAAATGTACCTGCGATTGGGTGAATTTCTGCTTTTCCTTCGCTAACTATAAGTTGTGCTTCTGGCGAGCTTCCAAATATTTTAAAATTACCATAATCAAAATAGAATAAGTAAGGTGATGGATTTATACTTCGTAAAGCTCTGTATACATTAAACTCATCTCCTTTAAATTCTTGAGCAAAGTTTTTTGATAACACTAATTGAAATACATCACCTCGCGCACAATGTTTCTTTGCTAACTCAACATGGTTTTTATATTCATCGTCTGTTAAGTTTGATGTTATTTCTCCACTAGATTCAAAATTATAAGACGCAAAATTTCTGGCTTTTATTAAATGATCTATTTCATCAATGTTGCTTTCCGTATTAAAACAATGTGCAAAAATATAAGCTTCATTTTTAAAATGATTTATAGCAATGATATTTTGATACACAGCATAATAAACATCAGGAATGTTAATTGAGTTCTCTTTTTTTGAAATCTCAACATCTTCAAAATATCTAACAGCATCATAAGCTATGTAACCAAAAATCCCATTGTTAATAAATTTGAATTTTTCAGAAGTATCAGCTTTAAATCGTTTTGTAAATTGATGAATTTCTTCTGATACCTTAATAGTTTTGTTTATGTTTTTTGATGCCGAACTACCATCAGGAAATGTTTGAGAAATAACTTCATTTTCAACCTTAATTGACGCTATGGGGTTAAAACAGATGTATGAAAAACTATTGTCGTTAGCATGATAATCACTGCTTTCTAATAGAATACTGTTAGGATATTTATCTCTAATTTTAAGATAAATGCTTACAGGGGTAATCGTATCTGCAAGAATTTTTTTGTAATGTGTTGTTAGTTGATACATGTTTTTATATTAAAAAAGGCTTGTCGTGAATGACAAGCCTTTTTGATATTTTAAGTTTTAAATATACTAGGTTTTTACTTCACGAACGTAAGTTTGAAAAGCTCCACCACCAAGTATTATTTAAAATTGTATTCATTTATTTTGTTTTTAACTTGGTCAAATATAGAAATGAAAAAAGTATTACACAAAACTTTAGTTCATTTTTTGCATAAAAGTTTGTTAAACTATAATATTTGCAAGAAACTATTAATTAATTTTATAGGTATGAAATTTAATGTAATATTTATTGCAATACTAATAATATTTAGTTGCGCCAATAAAAGTAAGAAAACTGAAATTGTTATTAAAACTAGTAAAGAGGAAGTTGTTAGTAATAATAATGTTGAAAATTTTGATTTAGAAATTTACGATTATTCAGGTTTTGAAAAATTTTTAAATAAAAAAGACGACAAAGTTTATGTTATTAATTTTTGGGCAACTTGGTGTGCACCTTGTGTAAAAGAGTTGCCACATTTTGAAAAATTAAATGAGTCTTATAAAAACAAAAATGTAGAAGTTATATTGGTAAGTTTAGATTTTCCGCATTTGTACGAAAAAAAATTAAAGCCATTTATAAAAGAGAAGCAATTAAAATCTAAAGTGATTGCTTTAGATGATGCCGATATGAATTCTTGGATACCTAAAGTAGATAAAAGTTGGTCTGGGTCAATACCAGCAACAATAGTTTATAAAAAGAATAATCGCAAATTTTTTGAGCAATCGTTTACTTATGAAGAACTAGAAAAGGAAATAACCCCATTTTTAAAATAAAAACATATGAAAAAAACAATTAAATTAATTTCAGCATTAGTAATTGTGCTAAGCGTAAGTGCTTTTACAATTGCCAGTACAAATATTGATGAGGGCTATAAAATTGGTGATGTGGCTGAAGATTTTTCGCTAAAAAACATCGATGGAAAGATGGTGTCATTAGCAGATTATAAAGACGCAAAAGGCTTCATCGTCATATTTACTTGTAATACTTGTCCTTATGCTGTTATGTACGAAGACAGAATTATAGCCTTAAACAATAAATATGCTAGTAAAGGTTACCCAGTAATTGCTATTATGCCAAATAATACAGTTAAAAAACCAGGTGATAATTTTGATGCCATGAAACAACGTGCAAAAGAGAAAGGATTTACTTTTCCATACTTAATTGATGAAGCACAAAGTGTTTACCCAAAATTTGGAGCCACTAAAACACCTCATGTATTTATTTTACAAAAAGGAGATGGTTTAAACATAGTTGAATATATTGGAGCCATTGATGATAACTACAAAGATGCTTCGGCAGTAAACACTAAGTATGTTGAAGATGCTGTAGATGCAATGCTAAATGGCGAAGAGGTTTCGCCAACCGAAACCAAAGCTATTGGTTGCTCTATTAAAGCTTAAAAAAATGAAATTGATATTTTCGCTTTCGCGGAAATCTAAAAGAATATTAAAATTCGAAGTTTTTATACTTCGGATTTTTTTAGCCTTTATTTAAACAGATGTATTAAATTTGCAATACCAAAAAAGGATTAATTTCAAATTAAAAAAAATGGAACATTTAAGTCAAGAAGAATGGGTGTCGCAATTAGAAAGTGATGATAATGCGGTTATTATTGATGTAAGAACAGTTGATGAGGTAGCCGATGGAATTATTGCTAATGCCATCCATATAGATATTTACAAAGGACAAGAATTTATTAATGAAGTAGAAGCACTTGACAAAGATAAAAACTATTATGTGTACTGTAGATCAGGTAACAGAAGCGGACAAGCTTGTGGTATTATGAATCAACTAGGTTTTGAAAATGCTTATAATCTTGAAGGAGGTATTTTAGAATGGGAAGGCGATCTTGTAGATTTAGATTAAAATAATTAAATGAAACAGTTATTTATTTTAGTAGCATTTTTAGTTGTAACAACAATTATTGTTAGTTGTAATAAAAAATCAAAAAGCGAGGTTAAAGTAGTGTCTGTAGAAGACATGCAAACGCTTTTACAATTAGATAACATACAATTAATTGATGTTAGAACACCAAAAGAATTTAAAGAAGGTCATATAGAAAATGCCCAAAACATAGATTTTTTATCATCTAATTTTGCAGAAAATATTAAAAAATTAGACAAAAATAAACCTTTAATTGTGTACTGCCGTTCAGGAAAAAGAAGCACAAAAAGTATTAAAGAATTACTTGCAGCTGGTTTTACCGAAATATACAATTTAGAAGGCGGAATAATTAAATGGAAACATAAAGGATTTGAAGTAAATACGAATCTTTAAAAGCTCTCAATTTTGAGGGCTTTTTTTATAAAACTATTTAATAACCAAATATTTAGTATATTTGATTCACTCCAAATTGTGAGCCTTCATCTTAAATGATTATATGTCATTTATTATAAACATTAAATTATCCTAAATCATTTTTAATAGCATGCTATATAATAGTTATATAGTTAATTAATCAACCAAATAATTTTAATTATGATTAAAAAAACAATTTCAGTAATAGCTGTTATTGCTATGGTTTTTAGCACCACGGTAACAGTAAATGCCCAAGAAAACAAATCGTATACTATGTGGGAAAACATTTTGTTAACTCCTGATAATACTAAATTAAAAGTGTTATCAGAAAATATGAGGAAACATAATGCACAATACCATAAAAAAGCGCCTTACACAGCAACCGTTTATAATATAGTTTCTGGACCCAATTCAGGAAAAATTATATGGCAAATGGGACCAATGCATTATAAACATAATGATACGCGCCCAAGCGAAGGAGGACATGATGAAGATTGGAGAGATAACGTAATGCCATACATAAAAAAGATAAATACCATTGAGTATTGGACACAAGACGACAAATTATCTAATACCAGTATGTTAAAAGGAGAAGGTATAAATTACCCGCTTTTATTTGTGAGGGTTGGTGAGATTGAAAAGGATCAAGTCTCATCGGTAAATCAATTTTATAAATATGTAAGTGAAACTGTTAAAGCTATGGAAGGCGTTAATCCTTGGGGTCTGTACTTTAATGAGTTTAGACAGGGTAATTTAGGGCGTCATGTGGCTTCGGTAGGTTTTTATAAAAATTGGACAGCATTTGACGAAGAAGAAAATAATTTTAAGAAAACTTTTGAAAAAGTACACGGAGAAGAAAATTGGCAAATGTTTATAGATATGGCTAATAGAACTTTCTCAAATTCTTGGGATGAAATATGGTCATATAATAAACATATGAGCGGTCATTAATATAAATTTATAAGAAGGCTATAATCTACTTTAAAAAAAACCTTTGATGCTTTTACGCATTTCAAAGGTTTTTTTTGCTTAATAATTCTTTCAACTACTTTTTGAGTACTTTAGCTTTTTTATTTTTAAGCATAGTTCTTTTTTTATATTTTTATTCAAAATAAGCTGAATATTAGCATTTAATAAACAACCTAAGAGAACAAGTTATGGAAAACGGCTTTGTAATATTATCAATAATAGCATTATTGTTTTTAAGTATATATGGATATACTTATGGTTCTGTTGCTTTAGCAAAAATTAAACAAAGGAAAGCAGAAAAGAAAGAAATGATGCTTGAAGAAATGAAGCTTGAAGAAAGAAAAAGAAAACAAGCCTTAAGAGATGAAAAGCTAAGAAAGCAAAATAAAAGACGCGAAGAAATTAAGCATGAGCTTAAATTGCTTGAAGAAATGAAGCTTAATAATGATAAGTTGAATAAACTTCGAGTTGAAAAAATGAAAAAGAAACAAGTAAGCTAATATCATTTTTTTTATAATATAAAGAAACCCTAGTAAAATTTTTACTAGGGTTTCTTGTTTTGATTGATTAAATTAATTGGTTGGTTTTACTGTTTTCTAACACTACCAGATGAGCTCTTATTTTTATTTACTTTTTCTGGGTTACCATAATATTTTATATCACCACCACTAGTTGCTTTAGCCGTAAGTTCTTTAACTGTGTTTACGCTAATATCTGCACCACTTGTAGCTTTAACTTGACTAGATTCTGAAATTAGATTTGATGCTTTAATATCGCTCCCACTTGTAGCTTCTGCAATTAACTTTTCTGTTTTACCAGACAATCTTAAATCGCTACCACTAGTAGATTTACATTCTAATATCGATGTGTTTACTTCTAGTTTCATATCACTTCCGCTAGTAGAATTTAGTTTTAAGTGATTCGCAGTAATGGTATTTGTTGAATATACATCGCTCCCACTTGTTGAGGTAATTGCAGAAATATCTTTAAAACTTACCATTACTTTTTTAGCAGTGGCGTTACCAATATTCTCGCTTGTGTGAATTTTTAAAACACCTTCAATTACTTCGGTTAAAATAAGTTCATGTAAATTTTCATCAGCTTCAATGCTTATGCTTTCGCTATTACTTTGTGTTAAATATACATCCAAACCTTCGGTAGCTTTAATCGCAGAAAATGGTTCACTAATAATTCTTTCTTGAGTTTTTACATTGCCATTACCACGAACACCAGAGTTCATGTTTATATCAAAGTTGCAAGAAAACAAGGTTAAGCTTAATAGTGTGGCTACGATAATTTTAGTTAGTGTTGTCATAATTGTTTGTTTTTTGATGATTTTATATATTCAAATATCTACATTGCTTAAAACAATTTTAAACTTAAATACCTGAATTGTTGTTTTTTAATGATGAATTGTTTTATTCATTTTTAGATTTTATTGAAATGCCATCACCATCAATATTAACATTAACAGCGTCTCCGTTTGCTTTTACTCCAGTTTTATCAATTTTTAAACTAGCACTGTCAACAGTTACTTTTAATCCTTTTTCATTTATTTTTAAGCTGGAGTTTTCATCTTTTAAATCCACCTCTACTTTATAATCTTCTTCTTCTTCTTCAACAGGACAGTCTAAACATTCAATATCATCTTCTAAGATTTTTAAATATTGATTGGTGTCATTATGAGTAACAATAGTTCCGTGGTAATTTCTGTAATAGAAAAACGAACTTGAGTTTTTATCACATTTTAAAACTGAACCCTCAGGCAAGTATAAAGTAAGTCTTACTTCTTGATCGCTATATTTATTTTTAGTGTCTGTTGTAAAATAAGAATCCATAAGCAACTCATTATCTTTAAGGGCATAATTATAATTGATGTTTTTAGCGCGTTCAATCGCTTTATCATAATCCCTTCCATCAGCACTTTTTGTTATACTTATTGTTGCTAACGAATCGGTTGTCGATTTAACAATAATGGCAACATCCGATGAATAAATGGTTTTTTCACCATTTTCATTATGCGCTACTTTAAAATTATTACTATGTCTGTTAATGTAATCTGTGTAAAGATCGTTTCCAACCATTTTTAAATTAATAGTGTCGTTTGCAGTAATATTTAGTTCCTTTTTTTCTACTACAGCTTCATCAAAAGCATGTTCGCTCGCTTGTCTAACGCCTATAACTACCAATCCAATAATAGATATTAGCCACACACCTAAAAGAGTGAATTTAGCAATACTTCCAATCGATTTTAAATTGTTTATTAGAATTTTTAATCCTAAGTAGAATAGGAAAAAGAATGGAATTCCAACAGTGAAAAATGTTAATAGTGATACTAACCAAATAGGTGTATTTCCAGCATTTACAATTTCTACAAGATCAAGACCTGGTAAATGAATAACATCTACAACACCTAAAGAAAGCAACGTTACTATTAATGCAATAAGCGTAACTGCACCGATAAAAATTAAAAGAATACCTATAAATTTTGCAAAAACTTTAAAGAAAAACATAATCACTTCTCCAATAGTATCAAAAAAGGTTCTTGATGATGATTTTATTTTACTGCCATGCTTTTGAAAATCTACTTTTTTTGCAGCAACTGAAACTGAATCGCTCACATTTTTAGCAGCACCCGAAACAGAATCTGTTACATTTTTTGCGACATCGGTTACAGTTTCAGAAACATTTTCAAAGCCGTCTTTTATTTTTTTTTCAATGTTACTAATGTTAACAGGTTCACCTGTCATCATTATTTTTTCTGAGGTCGTTTTGGCTTCTGGAACTAAAATCCAAAGTAAAATGTATAAAAGAATTCCAGTTCCAGCTCCAAATATTAAAACAATCCAAGCTAAACGCACCCAAAGCACATCAATACCAAAGTAGTGTCCTAATCCAGACGATACACCTCCAATATACGAGTTGTCGGTATCTCTAAATAATTTTTTTGAAGGTGCCGTTTTTCTTTTATAACTAGATTGTGGCTCATCTTCAAAAATCTCGTCATCTACCAAATAATCTTCAGGTTGCCCCATTATGGTAATCACTTCGTCTACCTCTTTTATGCGGATGACTTGTTTATCGTTTTGCACGCGTTCGTTAAAGAGTTCTGCTATACGAGCTTCAATGTCTGATATAATTTCAGATCGACCTTGAGAGTCTGTAAATGAACGTTTTATAGCCTCAAGATAGCGTTGTAGTTTTAAGTATGCATCTTCATCAATATGAAAAAATATACCTGCTAAATTTATGTTGACTGTTTTATTCATTTCTTTGTAGTTTTTTGGCTTGTTACTATAGTTACTGCGTTGTGTAATTCGCTCCAGGTGGTGTTCAATTCTTTTAAAAACAATTTACCTGTTTCGGTTAATCCGTAATATTTACGCGGTGGTCCAGAGGTCGATTCTTCCCATCTGTAATTTAAAAGACCTGCGTTTTTAAGTCGTGTAAGTAAAGGGTAAATAGTCCCTTCTACAACAAGCAACTTAGCATCTTTTAGGGTGCTTAAAATTTCTGCTACATAAGCATCGTCATCTTTTAAGACTGATAGTATGCAGAATTCTAAAACCCCTTTTCGCATTTGTGCTTTTGTGTTTTCTATCTTCATAGTGTCATTCGTTTAATATTGTGAAACTGTTCATTTTTTGATTGATTTGATGATTTATTATTGATGAAATTTTTACTCTAATTTATACTTTGGGTATTCCCTAAATTTCGGGCTTTACACTGCAATCTCTAACACGGATTAATTCGCCATTTTAATATTCATTTTGCAGCTATAATTCTATTTTAAAAAGTTAATGGTTAAAGGATAATTATATATTTCGCCATCTCTCGCTTTTAAACTAGCTATTACAATAAAAACGAGTTCTAAAATAAAACCTATTATAGCAAAAGCACCTAAAGCGCCTCCTATATAAAGTAATGGTGATGGTTTGCCAATATTAATATGAAAATCATGGAAACCATTAAAGTCAATAAAGTCCAGACCGCTAAAAATTTTAAAAATAAAAAATGGAATAGTTAAGGTTCCTAAAATAACGGCATATAATAAAATACTTATCTGAAAATTAATAGCTTGTTTGCCATGTGTATCTATAAACTCAGATTTATCTTTATTAGTAACCCATAATATTATAGGACCAATAAAGTTTCCAAACGGAATTATAAATCTACTAAAGGTTGATAAATGAATAAATGTAGCGATGTTTTTTTGATGATTGTCTAGCATAATTTTAAAACATATAATAGTTTCTTATACAAATATATGTCTAAAAGAAGGTATTATGTTACGCATAGTACTAAAAATTAACAAAATTTTAACAAATTGAAATGTCAATTATTTTCGATAATTTTGGTAAAATTCAATTTATAATGAAGTTAACACCTAGTAAAATAAACACATTCAATATGTTTAAACTGCCTGCGGTTTATATAATGGGTGTTAGAGTTAAATCTATTAATAATAAGGCTTGTATAGTAACTGTTAAACATAGATGGATAAATCAAAACCCATTCAAATCCTTATTTTGGGCGGTACAAGGTATGGCTGCAGAACTTACAACCGGAGCTATAGTTATGGCAAAAATTGCAGAAAGCGGTAAAAAAATATCGATGTTGGTAACCACCAATAACGCCACATTTACTAAAAAAGCAACAGGCAAAATAACATTTGTTTGTAACGATGGCGAGTTAATAGATAACGCATTACAAAAAACCATAGAAACTGGCGAAGGGCAAACCATTTGGATGAAATCTGTTGGAACAAATAAAGAAGGAGTAGTTGTTTCAACGTTTAATTTCGAGTGGAGTGTTAAAGTGAAACAGTAAACAGTGTTCAATATCAGTATTCAGTTACTTATGCTAAAAATTAGGATGTTATAGTTTATAAAAAAAACTCAGTATGTCTCAGTGTAAACTCTGAAAAATAAATTTTAACACCGATTGATATTAAAAAAAACTTTGTAACAAAACGTTAAACAAATCAACATATAAACGAATCAACAAAAAGCACAAAAAATGACAGCACACGAAATAGATTATAGAATTTACGGCGAGGAAATGCAATATGTAGAAATTGAACTCGACCCACAAGAAGGCGTTGTAGCCGAAGCAGGAAGTTTTATGATGATGGACGATGGTATTAAAATGGAAACTATTTTTGGTGATGGCTCACAAAAAGATACTGGGTTTTTAGGTAAAATATTAGGTGCAGGAAAACGCATACTTACGGGAGAGAGTTTATTTATGACCGCTTTTTATAACGATTTGGTTGGTAAACGAAATGTGTCTTTCGCATCGCCGTATCCTGGAAAAATTATACCAATTGACTTAACCGAATTTGGCGGAAAATTTATTTGCCAAAAAGATGCCTTTTTATGCGCTGCAAAAGGGGTAAGTGTAGGTATAGAGTTTTCAAAAAAGTTAGGTCGCGGATTATTTGGTGGCGAAGGGTTTATCATGCAAAAACTAGAAGGTGATGGTATGGCGTTTGTACACGCTGGTGGTACAATGGCTAGAAAAGAATTACAAGCAGGAGAAACATTACGAGTAGATACAGGTTGTATTGTAGGTTTCGATCAAACCGTAGATTATGATATCGAATTTGTTGGTGGTATAAAAAATACGGTGTTTGGAGGCGAAGGTTTGTTTTTTGCTAAACTTCAAGGACCAGGAACAGTATATATACAGTCGTTACCATTTAGTAGATTAGCTGGTCGTGTTTTAGCATCGGCTCCAAGGTCAGGAGGGAAGAGTAAGGGAGAAGGTAGTATACTTGGAGGGTTAGGAGATTTATTGGATGGGGACAATAAGTTTTAAGTGTTAAATTTTCTTTAATTTGAAAAAGCAATACAATTTTTTACTAACTTTAAATGTTTAATAAAATATATAAGCCTATACACAAATCTACTTTTAATTTAAACCAAAATCCTAATAGTAATTATGGCAAGAGCAATGCTAGAGTATACTAAAACTGTACTTAAAAAAGTTAGTTTTGATACTACGTTGTTTTGCAAAGAAGTACAAAAGGCAGTAAGTAGATTACTACCTTACGAGATTGAAGAGCTTAAAATTTTTATTCATTCTCTAGTGCTGCAGAACCCAGAATTAAATCAATGTTTAATCTATTTAAAAGCATAAAAAAAAGCGACCATTGGTCGCTTTTTTAGTTTTATTTATTAGGAATAGGGCTTATAATTTCGACATTTTGAAAAGCAATAGCACCCCGAATAATCCCAGAAATAACATCTTGTAAAGCTTCGATAATCTGTATTTTCAACTCATTTTTATGGTATATTAAACTAACCTCTCTTGCAGGAGGCGGGGCATTAAAATGATGCAAGTTTTCCTTTTCCTTTTCTTTTATGTCTAACGTGTGTAAATAAGGTAAAAGCGTCATGCCTAAGCCTTCGTTTGATAATTTTATAAGTGTTTCAATGCTACCGCTTTCTAATTGAAACTGATCGTCTGTATGATTTTTAAAAGCCTTACAAAGATTAATTACGCCATCTCTAAAACAATGCCCATCTTCAAGAAGTAACATATCGCTTATATCTAAATCTGATACACTAATTTTTTTATTAGAATGCAGACGATGACTTTTAGGAATATAACTTACAAAAGGTTCAAAATAAAGTACGCGTTCTTTAATCGTTTCATTTTCAAGTGGAGTTGCAGCTATGGCTGCATCTAAATGCCCTTCAGTAATACGTTCAATAATTTCTTCAGTAGTTAACTCTTCAATTTTAAGTTTTACTTTTGGGTGTTTTTTTATAAAAGATTTTAAAAACATAGGTAATAAAGTAGGCATGATGGTTGGAATAATCCCCAACTTAAACTCACCGCCAATAAACCCTTTTTGTTGATCTACAATATCCTGAATTCTATAGGATTCGTTAACAATATTTCTAGCTTGGGTTACAATTTTTTTACCAATTTCGGTAAGTTCAATAGGCTTTTTACTTCTATCGAATATTTGTACACCTAGTTGATCTTCAAGCTTTTGAATTTGCATACTCAGCGTAGGTTGTGTAACAAAACATTTTTCTGCGGCTTTGGTAAAATTTTGGTTTTCGGCTACTGCTAAAACGTAATATAATTGTGTAATTGTCATAAGTATCAATTTAGACTATAAAAATATAAAAACTATCAATAAAACTTATTAAAAGGTCTGTTAATTATAAATTAAATTTGTAGTAAATAAAAAATCAATATAAAAATGGCATACAATAGTATAGGTTTAAGCACCTCAAAAACAAAAGATTTGGCAAATGATTTGAATCATTTATTAGCAAATTTTCAAATATATTATCAGAATTTAAGAGGTATACATTGGAATATTAAAGGGAAACGTTTTTTTGACTTGCACGTTAAGTTTGAAGAATTGTATACTGATGCTAATATGAAAGTAGATGAAATAGCGGAACGTATTTTAACTTTAGGCGAAACTCCTTTGCATACGTTTGAAGATTATTCGGCAAAAGCTAAGGTGAAAGTAGGTAAAAATATTTCTGAAGATGATAAAGCAGTACGATTAATAGTAGATTCATTAGCAGAGCTTTTAAAAATTGAGAGATCTATTTTAGATAAATCGGGTGATGCTAATGATGAAGGTACAAACTCGATGATGAGTGATTTTATAACCGAGCAAGAAAAAACAGTTTGGATGATGAAAGCTTGGTTAAACGAAACAGTATAGTTTTTAAGTTTGGTTGGTTAGTTTTTTTAAAAGCGACTTATAGGTTACACCAAGTAACTTGTAAGTCGCTTTATTTATTCTGATACTAGAATATAATATTCATATCTAAATCTTCAGCTTTAAATTCAAACTTTGCTGAAGCAAATTCTGGAGGACCAAAACTCATCGGGTTGTTAGACATTCCATACGATTCTTTTGGCATACCGTTGTCTTCAAAATCCATTCTATTATTTTCGTTTTCATCGTGTAGTGCCATAATCGCATAAGTTCCAGGTTCAACATTTTTAAAAGTAACTGTTATTTTTCCGTCAACAATTTTGCTTTGTACGTTTTTAATACCCGGACCTTTCATAAAGGTGTTTTCTGTGTGTAATGATAGCACCACGTTACCCTTGTTGTTTTTAATGTTTTGAATGGTAACAGTAATTGTTTTTCCTTCTGAATTTTCTTGAGCTTGTGTTAGAGTAATTGTAAATAATAAACTGATGATTAGTGATAGTGTCTTCATGATTTTCTGGTTTTAATGATTTAACACTTCAAATATCTAATACAAAAGCATGTTTTAATAATTGTAGTTACTCAACTGTAGATTTTAAATGATGAATTGTTTTTT
>NZ_CAXIBN010000056.1:0-18016 GCF_964021735.1 uncultured Wocania sp.
ATCACTTGAGCTACATCCTGCTGCTACATCAATTTCTACACGATAAATTCCATCACTAGTAACATCAAAAGTAGCTTCAGTTTTTCCTATTTGTTCAACCCTGTCTTTAAACCATTTATAAGTTGTCCCTGGCAATGCTAAAGTAGCATCTAACTCTAAAGGCTTTCCACCACATCCTGGGTTTCCTGATTTAATAGTTCTGTCTACACCTAAATTACCTCCAATGCTAAAACTACCAGCCTCTAAAAAAATTGCCGAATCCCATGCATCATCACCTTGATCTGCAACTACAATTTTAATTTCATAAACTTTATTAGGTGTTACTGGTGCAGAGGCTGTTAATACTTTTGTTCTTCCATCATAATTAGTATCCGGTATATTATAGCCTTCAAAAAAATCGGTGTTTGCTCTACAACCAGTAGCATTATTAATATTTCTTACGCTAACCCTCTGCCCGTTTGGCAAAACTGCTAAGTTTTTGTATTTTGTTGCACCTACTTCTCGTAATAAAAAAGCAAAACTATCAGCAAAGTTGCATTCCGTTGCGCCATCGTACTCTTCAGATGCCATTAAAAAACGAAAGCTGATAGTATTTACTAAGGGTACAAAATTAAATTTAACATAGCTAGCATCAAAAGTATTTACTTGACCCAAAGCAGTTTGTAAGTCTGCATCTCCACCTAAACTATTAGTATTATCAATACGTGTTGAATTAATTGTATTTCCAGCTGGAAATGCTCTCCCGTTAGTTAATATTATACCTTCTTCAAACGGAAAAGTGCTTCCTTGCGGTCGCTTAAAATAACCATAGCTTTTTGTGGTTGTTTGAGTTGGAGTTCCGCTTACCTGGGAAGAAAAAGTATCAACTGTTGAGCAGTCACTTGATATTAATATATCTTCTACAAGTTTTTCTATAGAAAAACTTGATTGAGCATCAGCAGCGTTATTTACTGTTATAATTTGTCCGTAGCTTGTAAACGATATACAAATTATAAATACAATTAGTGAAAAATTTTTCATAGTCAACCTTCAGCTAAATACTCGTTAATCATATTAAAGCAATCTTTCACTTTCGATATAACGTTTTTTAAAGCCTAAATATTTAAAAGCAAAGCATCAAATATAGATATAACTCAAAGTTTCTTTTGTATTTTTACAAAAAATTAGCTAAAATGAACAATTTTAAGGTTTCAGTGCAAGAAACAACCAATAATGCCATAGTAAAATTTGAATTAAATCAATTTATAACAAAGCACCAAAGCTTTGAATTTAATAATATCGATGAAGCAAAATCGTCACCTTTAGCACAACAATTATTTTATTTACCATTTGTAAAAAAGGTATATATTACAAGTAATTTTGTAGCTGTTGAACGTTACAATATTGTAGAGTGGGATGATGTAAAAGACGAAATGGCAGAACAAATAGAAACCTATTTGAACGATGGTGGTGTAGTAGTTGAAGAAACTGCTGCTCCTAAAAAAGTGCCTGTAACTGTTTATGCTGAAAGCACACCAAACCCTTCTGTAATGAAATTTGTTGCTAATAAAAAAATAGTAACTACTCTTTTTGAATTTACCTCAATTGACGATGCTAAACCATCGCCATTAGCTACAGAATTATTTCACTTTCCGTTTGTGAAAAGTATTTTTATTGACGAAAATTATGTGTCAATAACCAAATACGATATGGCAGAATGGCAAGATATTAATATTGAGCTTCGTGAATTTATTAGAAGTTATATTGAAAATGGAAAAGACGTTGTATTACCAGGAGCTGTAGAAACTTTAAAAAAATCGAACGCTCAATTAGATACACATTTTGAAAATTTAGACGACATCTCAAAAGAAATTGTTAATATTCTTGAAGAATATGTAAAACCTGCTGTAGCTAGTGATGGTGGAAATATTCAATTTATATCTTATGATAAAAACACTAAAAATGTAAGCGTAATGCTTCAAGGAGCATGCAGTGGTTGCCCATCGTCAACTTATACTTTAAAAAGCGGTATAGAAAATATGCTAAAAGAAATGCTTCCTGGAAAAGTAAATATGGTTGAAGCAATAAACGGTTAAACTACACTATTGAATTTATTAATAGGTGACTTTTTAAACTTATCTGTGTCAAAAAAAA
This sequence comes from uncultured Wocania sp., assembly GCF_964021735.1. Taxonomy (NCBI): domain Bacteria; kingdom Pseudomonadati; phylum Bacteroidota; class Flavobacteriia; order Flavobacteriales; family Flavobacteriaceae; genus Wocania; species uncultured Wocania sp. The sequence continues at coordinate 2,134 of NZ_CAXIBN010000056.1, forward strand.
ACAACTATCATTAAAAGATAGTTAAGTTATAACCTTAAAAAAATAAATCATGGCAGTATTAAAAGTAATCGAGATTTTATCAAACTCAGATAAAAGTTGGGAAGACGCAACTAAAAAAGCAGTAAAACATGCTTCAAAAAGTGTAAAAGATATTCGTTCAGTATACGTGCAGGACCAAAGTGCGATTGTAAAAGATGGCGAAGTTACGGAGTTTAGAGTGAATTTAAAAATCACTTTCGAAGTGAACTAAACCTACATTTGTTTAATATTTAAGCGTTCGGTTAACGAGCGCTTTTTTTATGCTCAAATTTCGCTAACTTTGAAATATGAAAAACATCATATTATCCTTATTCGTTATCACATTAATTAGCTGTAAAGGTCAGAACTCTGAAACCATGAAACATCAATATACCAACGACCTTATAAACGAAACTAGCCCATATTTACTACAACACGCCCATAATCCAGTAAATTGGCATGCTTGGAATGAGAAGACCTTAGCTAAAGCAAAATCCGAAAACAAGCTTATGCTAATTAGTGTTGGTTATTCGGCTTGCCATTGGTGTCATGTTATGGAACATGAAAGTTTTGAAGACACCCTAGTAGCCCAAATTATGAATGATAATTTTATTAATATAAAAATTGATAGAGAAGAACGTCCCGATGTAGATCAAGTATATATGAATGCTGTACAACTTATGACAGGAAGCGGAGGATGGCCTTTAAATGCTATTGCATTACCAGATGGCAGACCTGTTTGGGGTGGTACTTATTTTAAAAAGGAACAGTGGATGGATGCTTTAAAGCAAATATCTAAACTTTATATAGAAAAACCTGACAAACTCTATGAATATGCCGACAAATTAGAAGAAGGTATTAAGGCTATGGATATGGTGAGTTTAAATACAGACGAGCCTATTTTTGAAAAAAACTTTATAGATGAAGCGGTTAATAATTGGTCTAAACAATTTGATAACAGCTTAGGCGGTATGAATAGAGCACCAAAATTTATGATGCCTAATAACTATCACTTTTTATTGCGTTACGCCCACCAAAATAATGATGAGAAATTAATGAACTTTGTTAATTTAACATTAACAAAAATGGCTTATGGTGGTATTTTCGATCAATTAGGAGGTGGCTTTTCAAGGTATTCGGTCGACTCAAAATGGCATGTACCACATTTCGAAAAAATGCTTTACGATAATGGGCAGTTAGTAAGCCTATATGCCGATGCCTATTTAATTACAAAAAATGAATTATATAAAGATATTGTTACTGAAACTTTAAATTATGTAAAAAACGAAATGACTATTGGTAATGGAGCATTTTATTCAGCACTGGATGCCGATAGTTTAACACCCGAAGGAGAGCTTGAAGAAGGCGCTTTTTACGTTTGGAATAAAGAAGAACTTAAAACAATTTTAAAAGACGATTTCGAATTGTTCTCAGATTATTATAATGTGAATAATTATGGCTTTTGGGAACATGGTAATTACGTTTTAATTAGAAAAGATGATGATGCTAAAATTCTTGAGAGGCACAGCTTGACTAAATTAGAACTAAAAGAAAAAAAATCTACTTGGAAATCTCTTTTATTAAAAGAACGCAATAAAAGGTCAAAACCACGTTTAGATGATAAAACTTTAACCTCTTGGAATACCTTAATGTTAAAGGGTTATATTGATGCTTATCGTGTTTTTGGTAACTCTGAATATTTAGAAACAGCTAAGAAAAATGCCAACTTTATAATTGATAACCAATTAAAAGAAGATGGTGGATTATACCATAATTATAAAGATGGAAAGAGTACAAATAATGGCTACCTTGAAGATTATTCTGCTACCATTGATGCTTTTTTAGCACTTTATGAAAGCACTTTAGATGAAAAGTGGTTAACTACTGCTCGAGATTTAGCAAATTACTGCTTCGATCATTTTTTCGATGAGCAAAGCAAAATGTTCTATTTTACATCAAATGAAGATAAATCGTTAGTTTCACGAAGTATTGAATATCGGGATAATGTTATTCCTGCTAGCAACTCTATAATGGCAAAAAATCTATTCAAGTTATCACATTATTTTGATAATGAACATTTTAGTAAAACTGCTATGAGTATGCTTAATAATGTGAAGCCAGAAATGAAAGAATATCCTTCTGCCTACTCCAATTGGTTTGATTTAATGCTAAATTATGCGCAACCTTTTTACGAAGTAGCTATTGTTGGAACTGATGCAAAACAAAAAATAACAGAATTAAATAAAACATATCTGCCCAATAAACTTATAGCTGCTAGCACATCTGAAAATAATATGCCTTTGCTAGAAAATCGGTTCAATCCTGATAACACATTTATTTATGTATGCGTAAACAAAGCTTGTAAGCTTCCTGTTACCGAAGTAAATGATGCTATAAAATTTATAAAAGAATGACACTTTTAACAACCATTTTAATTGCTTTTGTAGCATTAGAGCATCTCTATTTTTTAATATTAGAAATGTTTTTATGGACTAAACCAAAAGGTATTAAAACATTTGGCTTAAAGTCCAAAGCATTTGCTGAGGAAACAAAGGTATTAGCTGCAAATCAAGGTTTGTATAATGGGTTTATAGCAGCTGGTTTAATTTTTTCAATTGTTAAAGAAGATATTAATACTGCAATATTTTTTCTTGTCTGTGTGACTATAGCAGGTATTTATGGGTCTTACTCTACAAAGCAAATTAAATTGTTTTATGTACAAAGTATTCCTGCAATATGTACACTTATTACAATATTTATAAACTAAAAAAATAAAACTACAAATGAATTTAGAAAGTATTGATACAGAAAAATGGCTTCAGTTGGCTTTAGATTATGGATTAAAAATTCTTGGAGCAATTCTTATATGGATTATTGGCTCATGGGTTATTAAAAAAATAATTAAAACCACAAAAAAAATAATGTCTAAAAGAAATTATGATGAGAGTTTACAAAAATTCTTAGTAAATCTTTTAGGCTGGATCTTAAAAATTATTTTAATAGTTGTAGTACTTGGTACTGTTGGCGTAGAAACCACATCGTTTGCTGCTATTTTAGCTGCAGCAGGCTTAGCTATTGGTCTCGCATTACAAGGGTCTTTAGGTAATTTTGCTGGAGGTGTTTTAATTATGATTTTTAAACCCTTTAAAATTGATGATTTAATTGAAGCCCAAGGTGAAATTGGAGTTGTTAAAGAGATTGAAATTTTTACAACTAAATTAACTGGTCTTTCTAATAAAGAAATTATAATTCCTAATGGGTCTTTATCTAATGGAAATATTATTAATTACACAACCGAAGGTACACGTAGAGTAGATTTAACCTTTGGCGTTGGTTACGACTCTGATATTAAGAAAACTAAAGACGTTTTAATGCAAGTTTTAACATCACACCCCAAAGTTTTAAAAGAACCAGCTCCAACCGTAAATGTATCTGAATTAGCAGATAGTTCGATAAATTTTGCTGTAAGGCCGTGGAGTACGGCTGATGATTATTGGGCTGTGTATTTTGGAATTACAGAAGATGTAAAAGAAGCTCTTGATGCTGCTGGTATTGAAATTCCTTATCCACATCAAGTTGAAATTCAAAAAAAGGGATAATTAATTAAGATTTTGATTTAGGTTTTAAAGCCACAAAATCTTTTAAATAATAAGGTTCAAAATAAGCGACATCTTCGGTGTCGCTTATTTTGTATTTGTTACATGCTAATAAACTCATCTCGTTTGCAGATGGTAATTTATTTTCAATAAACACAGCATTGGGGTGGGTAATTAGTTTTTTGGATTTTTCTACACCATTACCGATAAAATATACTTTGCCTTTTTTTAAACAATCACTAAAAGATGTTTCATCTAAAATTTGTGCTTGAGTTTCTCGTATTTGATTATAATTAACATCAAAAATAGCAGCATACACTTCCATACGTCTGGCATCTAACATAGCTACAATAACGCCATCATTTGTTTTAACTTGATGAGCTAAAGCCTCTAAAGTTGGCACAGAAATTAATGGCTTATCTAGAGCAAAACAAAGCCCTTTTGCTGCCGAAACTCCAATTCGTAACCCTGTATAAGAACCTGGACCTTTGCTAATGGCAATTGCATCCAAATGTTTTGAACTGATTTTCGCTTCTTTTAAAACAGCATCAATATACACATGAAGTCGTTCGGCATGCGAATAATTTTTATCGTAATCTTCCTTTAAAACCAAAGTCTCTCCATCTTTTGAAAGAGAGACTGAGCAATTGGTTGTTGCGGTTTCTATGTTTAGGATATATGTACTCATTTTCTTTTTAATAGATTCCAGCCTTCACTTCGACTAAGCTTAATGACACGCGGGAATGACAATCTTTTAAATCTTGAAATCTTTACTTCAAGGAATTATTTCTTTAATTAATTAGTTAAAGATTTACCCATGTAAAAGTCTAAAACTTTTGTCTTAAAAACAAAATCGTACTTAGCATTTATTAAAGACGATTGCGCATTTATAAACTGCACTCTGGCTTGTTCCAAATCAAAAGCTGTCATATTACCAATATTGTAACGCTCTTGAGAATTGTTAAATGCTAATTCTTGAGAGGCTAAAGATTTTTTTGCTGCATCATAAGCTTTAAATGCAGCTTGAGCATCTGTATAAGCTCTTTGAATATTAGATTCTAAATCTAACTTAGCTTGTTGTAAACGCAGTTTACTGTTATCTTCTTGAATTTTAGATTTTGCTACTGCCGTTTTATTCTGAAATCTAGAAAAAATAGGAATTCCAACATTAAGGTTAAAACTATGTCCTTTATTATCATTTAATTGATCTAAAAAAGCAGCTTCATTATCAGCCAAATTAGAATAAAATGCATTGGTACCAAAACCATAACCTACTGAAACATTTGGCAAATAACCACTTTTAGAAATTTTTGTGTTCAATTGAGCACTTTCTATATTCTTTTCTGCTATTTTAATTTCGTTTCTATTCTGCAATGCATAATTTAAAATTGGAACAGCATCTTTATACAACAATGCTTCAGATGGTGTGTCTATATTAATAATTTCAACGTCAAACCCATTAAAAGGGACTTGTAACAATTGAGATAATGTAAGTAAAGCCAGATTAAAATTGTTTTCGGCGATGGTAACTTGTTGTGCATCTCTACTTAAAGTGGCTTCGGCATCATAAATATTAGCTTTGGGTTGTGCGCCAGCATCTACCAAATCTTTAACTTGAGTTAGCTGTTTTTCACTAAACTCATATTGAGCTTGAGCTGTTTCTAAGTTTTCTTTATTAAAAAGTACATTTAAATAAGCATTAACCACATTTAAAGATATATCATCTTTTAAGCGATTTAGTTCTAGTTGACCTAACTCTGAGTTTAACTGAGATTGTTTATAACTGTTTAATGTTCTAAAACCGCTAAAAACACTTTGTGATACACTTATCCCTAAGCTTGTGGAGTGACTGGTTCTGTTAGCAAATATTCCTTGAGCAACCAAACTGGTTCCTAAACTTAATCCTTGAGACATACTAGCACTAACAGATGGAAGAAACTGCCCTTTAGCTGCTAAAATATCTTGTTCATTTAAAAGTAATGTATTTTCACTTTGTTTTACCGATATGTTATTCTCAAGAGCGTGAGCTACGCATTCTTGCAGTGTCCATTTTTTTTGTTGGGTAAAAGAAGATGTTGCAATTAAGAATACGCATACTAATAAAATATTTTTCATATTAACTTTTATATAATTAGTCATTGTCTTCTTCATCTTCGTTATCTTTTGATGCTTTATTCCACACTTTAATTTTGTCGCCTTCTTTAACACCTTCGGTTATCTCTACATTAATACCATCAGATAAACCAAGTGTTACATTGCTTTTCTCGAACTTACCATCTTCTTTTTGTATTTCTACAAAAGGTTTTTCTGTAATTCTATTGTATTGCAATAAGGCTTCTTTAATAGCTAAAACGCTATCTTTACTTTCTATATCAATTTCTGCATTAGCGCTATAGCCTGCTCTAATGTTTGTGCTAACTTCAACATTTACATCGGCTTTAATTGTAAATTGTACTGCGCCATTTTCTTCAATACCTTTTGGCGCAACAAAAGTTAATTTTGCAGGAAATTCTTTATCGTTAATTGCTCCTAGTAATACTTTTATTTCTTTACCTTCTTCAAGTTTTCCAACTTCAGCTTCATCAACTTTTCCTTCAAAAATCATAAGGCTCATATCTGCGATAGTAGCAATAGTTGTACCTGCATTAAAGTTGTTACTTTGAATAACTTGATCTCCCTCTCGAACAGGAATCTCTAAAATAGTCCCAGGTATTTGCGCTACAATATTGGTGTTTGCAGAGCTTCCGCCAGAAATAGAACCTCTTTTTATAATTTGATAATCATTTTGAGCCTGTGTTAAAGATTCTTTTGCTTGGTTAAATGACAGTGCACTATTTTCAAAATCTTGTTGAGAAATCACCCCTTTTTCAAAAAGTGTTTTATTTCTATCATACAATGTTTTAGCATTATCGTAAGACAATTTAGAAGATGAAATTCTACTTTTTGCACTAACTAAACTTTGCTCGTTTGGCACGACTCTAATTTTTGCAATTAAATCGCCTTTTTTAACAATATCGCCTTCTTCTACAAGTATTTTATCTACAATTCCTGAGATCTGTGGTTTTAATTCAATTTCTTCTTCTGGATTTAATTTACCCGTTGCCACAGCTTTTGTGTTGATTGATGTATAAAAAGGTTCATCAACCTTATAATCTACTACATCTTTTGAATTAGCATCTTTAAAATACTTTAATACAAATACTAATAATATTAAAACAACGATTCCTAAAATAATTTTTACTGTTTTATTCATTTTTTTGATTGTTTATTCTTCTCTTAATGCTTCTATTGGTTTTATACTTGTGGCTTTAAATGCAGGGATTAAGCCTATTAATGTCCCTAATATCACTAATATTACTAATGCTATAAATACGACTGCTATTGACACGGATGCGTTTACTATGGTAGCATCGTCTCCTTGCCCAAAAGCGGCATCTAATGCAATTAAAATCCATCCGCCAGATATAATTCCGAATAATCCAGCTACCAGAGTTAAAAATACTGCCTCAACTACTATCTGTCTTTTAATCTCAAATGGCGTTGCCCCTAAAGCACGACGTACGCCTATTTCTTTAGTACGTTCTTTTACTGTAATTAATAAAATATTACCAATGGCAAATACGCCTGCTATTAATGTTGCAATACCTACAAACCATGTTAAAAACTGCATACCTGTTAAAAAGCCAGTCACTTTTCCTATTTCTTTTCCTGCGTTAGCACTACCCAATGCGCGATTATCTTTAGGGTGAATATTATTGAGATTTTTAAGTAACAGATTAGCATCTTTTTCTATTTGAACAATATCAAATTCTGGCTTGCCAGTAATCATCAACCAACCAATTCGATCACCTTGATTATATACCTGTTGAAAGGTTGTAAATGGAATATGCATATCTATTCGAGGTCCCATACTGATATTTGACGTTTTAAATAAACCAATTACTTTAAAGTTTATGTCATTTATTTGGACATACTCACCAATGGGATTTTCTTCTTTCTCAAATAGTTGCTTATAAATATCTTCTGAAATAACGACTACTTTTTTATTATCGTCAATATCATTCTGATTAATAAAACGGCCATGAATCAGTTTTTTCTTTTCAACTTGATCTAGTAAAGGGTAATCTCCTGCAACACTAAAATTTCCAGTTAGGAATTTTCTAACAACCAAGGCTTGATTCTGATTTCTAGGAACAACAAACTCGACACCATCAATATTTTCTTCAATTTTTTTTGCATCACTTAATGATAATTGAACACGTTTTCCTTCTTGAAATCCTTTAAATGGTTTACTTGTACTTTGGCCCCAAATAAAAACGCTATTAGTTGCAAAATCTCCAAATAAACGATTAAATGAATTTTCTAAACCGCGAGCAGATCCTAACAATCCTATCAACAATAAAATGCCCCACCAAACACCAACCATGGTTAAAATAGACCGTAGTTTATTTTTACTAAAGCTATCGTAAACTTCTTGCCATGTATCTCTATCGAATAAAAATTTAAACATAATTAATCGTTTCTTAATGCTACAATAGGTTTAATTTTCGATGCTCTTTTTGCAGGTAAATATCCTGCAATTGCTCCTGCAGTTATCAATGTAATAGTAGCACCAATAACCAAACTAGTACTAACACTTGGGTCTTTTATAAAGTATTCTTTTAAGCTTGGGGTTGCTAGCTCTAAAACACCAACTCCTATTAATAAGCCAAAATAACCTGCAATAGCCGTTATTAAAATAGACTCGATTAAAATTATAGATACTATCGATTGTGGTGTTGCCCCCAAAGCTTTGCGAATACCAATCTCTTTGGTACGTTCTTTTACAATAAAAATCATAATATTACTAATGCCAACAATACCAGCTATTAGCGTGCCAAAACCGATAACTAGAATAATAAAGGTTAATCCCCCTGTTAATTGACCAACTGCTTTTGTGCCTTCTGCCATATTACGCACTCTAATCGCTCTTTGATCACTTCTTGCAACAGAAAATCGATCTTTAAGTTTTTTTGTTAATAAGGTACTAAACGCTAGAGCTTGATTGTAATCCATTTCAGGATTATAGGTTAGGTTTATTTGGTCTATATAATCATTATTGCCATATATATGTTGTGCAGTAGTTATGGGCATGTAAATGTGGCGTTCTTGATTATCGCCACCGTCATCAGTAAAAACACCAACCACTTTATATTGTATACCACTAAGGTTTATATATTTCCCTAAAGCTGTAGTTTTTAAAAATAAATCTTCTTCAACCAACCTACCAATTACAACAATTTTTGTTTTATTGTTTAAATCGTTTTGATTAATATATCGTCCTTCTTTTATTTTTGTTTTTTCTAAATATTGATGGTCTGGATGTACTGCTGTTAAATTATAACTACTTTGCTCATTTCTAAAAGAGGCTTGGACATTCCTGTAAATTCTTGCTGTTATAAATTCAACTTTATTACCAAACTCATCTTTTACATAATTAAAATCTTCATTTTTAAACTGAATGCGTCTACCTGCTTGTAATCCTTTATGTGCCTTTGTTGTTTGCCCAGATCGAATAAAAATAGAATTATTTGCATCATCAACAAAGGCTTCTGCAAATGTATTTTTTAGTCCGTTAGCCATACCAAAAAGTATAGTAAATAATAGTATGGCAAATGCCACAGTAAAACCAGAAAGTAAACTTCTGGTTCTATTTTTATTAATACTCTGAAATATTTCGCGCCAAAGGTCTATATCAAACATACTGTTCTACCCTAACTTGTTCTACCTTTTTATCTTCCATTATAACACCATCTCGTAATCTTACAATACGCTTACACATATTTGCTATATCTTCCTCATGTGTTACCATTAAAATGGTTTTGCCTTCATCATTTAATTGTTGAATAAAAGCCATGATTTCATGCGAGGTTTGTGTATCAAGTGCACCTGTAGGCTCATCTGCTAAAAGTAGTTTAGGATTTGCTGCTAATGCTCTTGCAATAGCCACACGTTGGTTTTGACCACCAGAAAGCTCTTTTGGTAAGTGTTGTGACCAATCTGCTAATCCTACTTTTTCTAAATGAAACATTGCCAATTCTTGGCGTTGCTTACGTTTCATACCTTGATAATATAATGGCAATGCCACATTTTCAAGTGCATTTTTATAGTTTATAAGGTTGAAAGATTGAAAGATAAATCCTAAAAATTTGTTCCTGTAAACAGCTGCTTTTTTTTCGGTAAGATCTTTTATTGGTAATCCATCTAGTATATATTCGCCCTCATCAGCTTCATCTAACATACCAATAATATTTAGTAATGTAGATTTTCCAGAACCGGAAGACCCCATAATAGCGACCATTTCTCCTTCCTCTACAGAGAGATCAATACCTTTTAAAACATGTAAACTGGAATCGCCTATAGGATAGGACTTGTGAAGCTGGCTAATTTTTAACATTTTCTTGATTGATTTAGTAAAGCTAAGGCTTTGTAGTTAGACTTAAAAGACAAAGAAATGTTACAAAAATTGTACCTAAAAATTTTTATTATTTATTTAACGTATTGAATTTCTTATAAATAAAGTAAGCTATACCTCCAACAAGTACATATGGTATAGCCATTAAATACACAATACCATCATTAATACCTTCAGCAGTAGCTTGCCCTTCTTCACTTTCTAAAACTGCACGACACATGGCACATTGGGCATTTATTTCTAAGAAATAGAAAAAAGAAAAAATCAGAAAAACTATTTTGCGTTTCATATTTTTAAACATAATATGGTGAAATCATTATATAAACAACAACACCAGTTACAGCTACATATAACCATAACGGAAATGTAATTCTAGCTATTTTTTTATGCTTTTCAAAATTGTTTGTTATGGCTCTAACATAAGTAATTAATACGAATGGAATAACCGCTATAGAAAGTACTATATGTGTTAGTAAAACAAAGTAGTAAACATATTTTATAACACCTTCGCCACCAAACTTAGTAGAATCGCTTGTCATATGATACGCTACATACATAAGTAAAAAAATGGCTGAACACCAAATAGCGGTAGTCATTAGGTTTTCGTGCAATACAATATTCTTCTTTTTAATGGCAAAAAAAGCAATAACTAAAATAATGGCTGTTAAGCCATTAATAGTTGCATAAATTGGGGGCAAAAAACTTAAAGGTTCAACATTTGGTATTTTAACACTAAACAAAGCTGCAACTACTATGGGTATTACTATTGATAAAACTACTATTAATGTATTGTATTTTTTATCATCTAAAATAGGTTCTTGATTCTTCATTTTTAAAAATTTATGTAATTCTGAAATAAGTTCAGAATGACGTAATGTTACTCGTTAAGTAACTTTTTAATATCTTCTTTTAATGCGCTAATTTCTTCTTTTACACCATCTTCATCTACTTGTTCTGCTTCAGAAACTATACCTCTATAATAAATTATTGGATTTCCAAATTTGTCTTTTCTAGAACGTATAAATCCATTTTTATCAATTAAAGCAAAATTACCCGAATGCTCAAAACCACCTTCAACTTCAGCATTTTCTCCAGTATATAAATTGAAGCCTTCGTTGGCTAACTTATAAATAGAATCTTTATCACCCGTCATTAAATGCCAATTTGGGTTTGTTACACCGTAGTGTTTTGCATAAGCTTTAAGAATTTCTGGTGTATCGTAATCGGGGTTTATAGTAAATGATGCCACACCAAAATCTTCAAAATCTTTAAATGTATTTTGAATTTGAATGAGGTTTGCATTCATTCGAGGGCAAATGGTTGGGCAGGTTGTAAAGAAAAATTCGATAACATAAACCTTTCCTTCGTAATCTTTATTAGTAATGATTTTTCCGTTTTGATTTGTAAACGAAAACGCTGGCACTTTTTTAGGTTCATTATTTATTTCGATGAATGCCAAATCTGAAAGTGGCGCTTTTTTATCACCGACAAAATCACTTCTACTTTCGTTTCGTATAACATCATCATTAGAAATTCTGTCTATTATTTTTGGAATGAATATGATTCCGAAAACAAGGACTATAAAGGCTATTCCTATATATGAATAATTATTGTTTTTGCTCATTCTTTTTAAAATTCAATATGACTAATAGGCTTCGACAGCACTTAGACTACGCTCAATGCAACATGCTAAACCTGATATAATTTTTATTCTTCGCTATTATTTAAATCGTTTGCTCTTCGCGTATCAGAATTAAATTCGCCTTTTCGTTTTTGCCTATATTCTGTAAATAAAATGCGCAAATCGTCGCTCATTTTATTTTTAATTTCGGCAACCTCAATACAGTTGTATGAATTTAATTCGTAAATGGGTTTGTTTTTTTCTAATTCATTATCTGTTCTATCATCTAGTCTTCCGCGTTGACTTAAATCTTTATCAATAACAAACACATTATTTGATGATAAATCTTCATTAAGATTCAATTCTGATTTTAAGCTATAAAACAACCGCTTAATATCGCTTGGTTCACCAAATACAAAATGCCAAAACCGCAAATCTTCGTATGATGCTATTTCTAATTTAAGTTTTTCAACAGTTTTTTCTGTTCCTTTTGGTGCTACAATTACGATTTGAAAACGCTTAAAACCCTTAAATTTATCGTATACTAATTCTTTTAAATTAGAAGTTGCAATAAGCTTATCCATGGGATTGTCACCTAAAAACCCCAGTACGGTTATATAATCTTTTAAAATGATTGAATCTTCAGAATCTGACGAGAACGCCTGCAAATCCAATACATCTTTATTTACAATATCTAAAGGCTCGTAATTGTGCGTTGCTGGGTATAAAAACAATAAAAAGGTTACAGGAAGAAAGAACAAAACTCCTAAAACAACATAGCGACTAACTTTCTTATAATCCATTATATTTATGTTTTTTTTAAATAAAAAACTAGTTTGCAAAAATAAAAAAAGGCAGTTTAAAAACCGCCTTTATATATCTATTTAACACTTCGACTGCACTCAGTGCAAACTCAAATAAAATCTTTTAAAAATCATTTTTTATAAATCCATCTTTATATACATCAAAAACGTATCCGCCTTCTTTTAATAAAATGAATATTAAGTATAAAATTAAGAAGATTGCTGTCCAAACCACCATACGTCTTAAGCTTCTTGTTTCATCACGCATGTGCATAAAATCCCAAGTAATGTAATAGGCTTTTACAATGGTTAAGATAATGAATATCCAGTTTAAAGCTTTCATACCTAAAACTTGACCCATTAAAACTTCAGGTTTAATTATACCCAATACTACTTCAATTATTGTTACAAAGGTTAAAAAAACTAAAACACCCCAAATTTTTTGAGTATTTGATTTAAACTTTACTAAACCTCTAAATATTTCTAATTTATGTTCGTGTGCCATTTTATAATGCTTTTAGATTTCCTTCTTCAAGGAAATGAAAATATATTTTAATTCAATTAAACTAAGTAGAAGAATGTAAATACAAATACCCAAACTAAATCTACAAAGTGCCAATAAAGACCAACTTTTTCAACCATTTCGTAACTTCCTCTACGCTCGTAAGTTCCTAAAATCACATTAAAGAAAATAATGATATTAATAAGTACTCCAGAAAACACGTGGAAACCGTGAAATCCTGTTATAAAGAAAAAGAAATCTGCAAATAAAGGTGAACCGTATTCATTAACATGCAAGTTAGCACCTTCTACAACCGCTTTTCCATTTTCTTTAATTTGTCTTAAAGATTCAGCTCTAGATAGTACTGTTTTTTCACCAGCTTCGTTTATAATTTGTGTTCTCACTAATACATTATCATGAGATTCTAAACCATTAACAACCTCTTCTACTGTATATGTTGGCAATGTCCCTTCGTCTACAAACCACAAACCGTTTTTACGTTCGTGTGCAGTTCTGTCTTTATGTGCATCAGCAACTACAAAATCTCTTAATGCAACGCGTTTACCATCAGTATCTACAAATTGTAAAATATTACCCCCTTTGGTTTGAATAGCGCCATAATCGCCTTTAATAAACGTGTTCCATTCCCAAGCTTGAGAGCCCACGAAAATTAAACCTCCAATAATGGTTAAAAACATGTACCAAGTTACTTTAGTTTTATTCATATGATGTCCAGCATCAACCGCTAAAACCATAGTTACAGACGACATGATAAGTACAAATGTCATAAAAGCCACATAATACATTGGTGCATCTACACCGTGTAAAAACGGAAAGTGAGTAAACACTTCGTCGGCTATTGGCCATGAATCTATAAACTTAAATCTTGAAAATCCATAGGCTGCTAAAAACCCAGAAAATGTTAAGGCATCAGAAACAATGAAAAACCACATCATCATTTTGCCATAACTTGCTTTAAGAGGTTGGTTACCTCCGCCCCAAGTTTTTCCTTCTGTTCCAGTATTTACAACTGTAGTACTCATATGTATTGGTTGTTTTTTAAAAGTTGCACAAAAATAATCATTTTATTTATCTAATGAAATATAAAAATAAAAAGAGATACACCCATAGTATATCTATAAAATGCCAAAAGGTAGCTGCGAGTTCAAAACCTAGCATTTTCGATGCGTTATACTTTTGTTTAAAATGATTATAAATTACGACCAATAAACAAATTAACCCAACAACCACGTGCAAAATATGCACAATAGCTATTAAATAAATGTAAGACATGGTTACATTACTTGTTGGTCCTGTAAAATTATACCCTAAATCTATAATTTGTTGAAAGCCTTTAAATTGATAGAAAATAAAAATAATTCCTAATACAAATGTTGCTAGCAACCACATTGTAGTAGATGGTCTATTGTCCTTTTTTAAAGCTTGTTTAGCCAAAATAAATGTAACACTACTCACTACAATAATAACTGTGCTAATAATAAAAGCATTAGGTAATTGAAAATCTTTTAACCAATCTGGTCGGGAACTACTTACTACAAAAGCACTTGTCCATCCTGCAAAAGACATAACAAGTGAAATAATTCCAAACCAAAGCATCATTTTTTTTGCTCTGTTATTTTTTTCTTCTAAAGTCCCTTGAGTTAAATCCATAGTTATCTAATAAATTTATCAATTACATAAACAATTTGTACTAATGATATATAAGATACACTAACTAGCATAAGCTGTCTCGCTGATTTTTCAGTCATTAATTTGAATAGGCGAATAGCATAATACAGTATCCATAATCCTAAAAGAAACACAATTACTGCCGCTACTATTGATAATTGCAATTTTCCTGTAAATCCAAATACTGGAATTATAGATACTATTAGCGTCCAAATGGTATACATAATAGTTTGTACTGCAGTGCCTTTATCTTGTTTTCCTGTGGGCAGCATAAAGAATCCACCTTTTTTATAATCTTCAAATAAAAACCAACCTATCGCCCAAAAATGAGGAAATTGCCAGAAAAATTGTAATGCAAACAAAGTTCCTGGTTCTATACCAAAATCGTCTGTTGCAGCTACCCAGCCTAACATAAACGGAATAGCACCTGGAATGGCCCCAATAAATACAGCTAATGGTGTTTTAGTTTTTAAAGGTGTATAAACGCAAGTGTATAAAAATATAGAAATTGCACCAAACATAGCCGTTTGCTTATTAATGGTGTACAATATAATGATGCCTAATAATGTGAAAATTGACGCAATAATAAATGCTGTGTTAACCGACATACGACCAGCAGGAATAGGTCTGTCCTTCGTACGATTCATTAACGCATCCAAATCTTTTTCAATAATTTGGTTAAACGCGTTTGATGCTCCAACCATAAAATAACCTCCAAAAGCTAATAAAATTAGGGTTTTAAAATCTACCGTTTCTGCACCTAATAAATAGCCAGCAAGCGATGAAAACACAACACTTAATGCCAATCGCATTTTAGTGATTTCTTTAAAATCTGAAATTACAGAATGTGTTGCTATTGAAGATTTTGAGTTACTCAATGTTTCCTTTTCTTGATCGTTTTATAATGCGAGTGCAAAGATACTTTATTAAAGCAATTTGAGCAATGCTTTTTAATGCTAAAATTTCAAGCGCAAAAGTTATTCGGAATTAAAAAATATAGCTTCACTCATAATTTTGTATTTTTATAATATTACTAATGCTTCACATATCATTAAAAATGAAAACACTTAAAACCATTTGCACATTTTTCGCTTTTTCAATTGTATTTATAGCTTGCGCCCAAAACAAAGAGGTTGTTATAAAAACCAATAAACTTTCCGAAAATATTTATATGCTTGAAGGTCGAGGCGGGAATATTGG
>NZ_CAXIBN010000057.1:0-17259 GCF_964021735.1 uncultured Wocania sp.
TCTTGGATTTTTTTATCGATTATTTTATAATGCCTTTAATTCTGAATGCGCCTATATAACTTGAAAAAATTCGACTGCGCTCTATCTAACATCAAACCTGATTTCTAAATAGCCTTTTATTGTTTCTATTTACTAGCAAACATCTTAACATCACTTTCGCTAACCTCACTACCGCCAAGTATAATTAGGCGTTCTACAACATTTCGAAGTTCTCGAATATTTCCCGTCCAATCGTAATCTTGTAACAGATTGATAGCTTTATCAGAAAATATTTTTTTTGCTGTACCTTGTTCACTAGCTATCTTATCAGAAAAATAATTAACAAGTAAAGGAATATCGTCTCGTCTTTCATTTAAAGCAGGTACTTGAATTAAAATAACTGCTAGTCTGTGATACAAATCTTCTCTAAATCTCCCTTCTTTTATTTCCTTTTTTAAATCTTTATTGGTCGCTGCAACTACACGTACATCAACTTTAATGTCTTTATCGCTACCAACGCGTTGAATACGACTTTCTTGTAATGCGCGTAATACTTTAGCTTGCGCAGAAAGACTCATGTCTCCTATTTCATCTAAAAAAATAGTACCACTATTTGCTGCTTCAAATTTTCCTGCTCGGTCTTTATTAGCACTTGTAAAAGCACCTTTTACGTGACCAAATAATTCACTTTCAATCAATTCGCTTGGTATGGCAGCACAATTAACTTCTATCATAGGCCCTTTTGCTCGCTCACTTTTTTGGTGCAGCCAATGAGCAACTAATTCTTTTCCTGTTCCGTTTGGACCTGTAATAAGTACACGAGCATCTGTTTGTGCTACTTTTTCAATAATATCTTTTATATGAGAAATGGCTTTACTTTCGCCTATCATTTGAAAATTCTTGCTTACTTTCTTTTTAAGTAATTTGTTTTCAACCACAAGTTCTTTTCTATCTAAAGCATTTCTAACGGTATTAAGCAGCCTGTTTAAATCTGGTGGTTTCGATATGTAATCAAAAGCCCCTAACCTCATGGTATTTACAGCAGTATCTAAATCGCCATGTCCAGAAATCATAACCATTGGTATTTCTGGTTTAATTTTTTTTGTAGCTTCCAACACTTCAACACCATCCATTTTTGGCATTTTTATATCGCATAATACCAAATCGAAATCGTCGTTCTTTATTTTTTCAATACCAACTAATCCGTCTTCGGCTTCTTCAACTTGATAAGTGTCATTTTCTTCAGAAAGAATTTTTACTAAAACTCTTCTAATAGCTGCTTCATCTTCTATTATTAATATTTTTGGCATATTTATATTTTAAATTTAAGTCCGGTTCTTAAATAAAACGCATTTACATCGTCTAATTTAAAAATTTCATCTCTATTTTCATTTCGTAACACATTATTTAATCTAAAAGTATAACCAGTATACATATAAGCGACTAAGTGTTTAGTAAAGCAATATTCGTACCCCAATCCACCAATGGCAACAGATAATGAAATATGATCTACATTTTCTCCATTTATAACCGAGGGTTCTTGTAGATGAGCTAAGTAACCATCTAACCCTACAAAGGCTTGTAGATTATTTTTTTTATTAAATGTATATTTTACATTAGACTTTGGCACTCCAGCATTAAAACTCCACTTATCATTAATTTCTCTATAATAGCTTACAAACGGTAAAGGAAAAGGTAAGCCTGTAGTGGCATTGTAGGTTAACCCAAGAATTAATCGATATGGACGTTTTATGCTTTCATCCTTTATTCTATCATTAATAAAATAAATCCCTCCATTAATAAAGTAATCGTCTGAAGTTAATGATTTTGATAAGGTGGAAGCTATTCTTGGATTAAATTTTACACCGAATCGCCATTTTTCATTCCACTTAAAAGTATAACCAATATTTAAATCTATAATGTGAATTTTATTTAAAGTGGAAGTATTAAAAGGATAGTTATCTTCTAAATTAAGTAATACACGGTTATATTCTGCTCCAACAATTAAATAACTATCCTCTTTAACTTTAATGGGATAATTAATAAGGCCTCTTAATCTGGTATATTGATCATCTGATTTATTTTTTGGAATAAAAGAATATTCTAATCGTGCCAAATCTGTGAGTTGTGCATTTGAAAATTGATATACAAAAATTAGAAATAACATATATACCCATTTCAATTCTTGCTTTATCATATTTAATATTATACTTTTTTTTAAATGATTTAACTCTATCTACTCTGTTTTTTGAATAATATGTATATCGCGTTGCGGAAATGGAATAGTTATGTTGTTTTCTCTAAATAATTTGTCTATTTCAAATCGAATATCACTTTTAGGAAATTGCGCTTTAAAACTATCGTTAATAGTAAAGACTATTTTAAAGTTTAACGAGCTATCTCCAAAATCTGTAAATACCACTGTAGGTTCTGGTTGGCTAATAACATCTGGATGTGTGCTAGCTGCTTGTAACAATAATTTTTTTACCAATTGTACATCACTGCCATAAGCTACACCAACGTTTACAGATTCTCTAGTTGTTGAGCCGTTTTGTGTCCAATTATACAAGCTGTTTGTTAAATACAAATGGTTAGGAATCACCAATACTTTATTATCAATAGTTACCGCTCGTGTTGTACGTAATTTAATTTCTTCAACACGACCTACTTTACCTTCTATTTCAATAATATCACCAACATGAACCGACTGGTCTATGAGTATAAAAATACCAGAGATAATATCTTGAAATAAAGTTTGTAATGCTAAACCAATTCCTATTAATAAAGCTGCGGACGCCGCAAAAATTGCTGTAACATTAATACCAATAGAGTCGAAAACGACTAGCATGACAATAATATAAATTATCCATCTTCCAAAAGAAAAAACAGTTGTAAATTTTGCTTTATCATCGGCAGGCATATTCTTGGTAACAAGTGTTTTTACCCATCTTAAAATATATGTTGTTGCTACTATTACAAAAAGTACTAGTAAAACATATTTAACCTTAAGTATTACATCGTGAGCATCATCACCAGTTCCATAAGTAAAATTGATGATTTTAAATTCAAGAAATTCTACAAGTTTTTCCCACAACGAACTTTCAGTAATTACATCACCTATTGATTCTGCTTCTTTTTCTATTTTATCTGTAATTTTATCTTGCATTTAATACTTAATCCACTTTATTAATTCTTTATAGCTTGGTTTTTTTCCATACATTAAAATACCTACTCTGTAAATTTTTGCTGCAAACCAAACGGTTAGCATAAATGTAGCAATTAATATTAGTAAGGACAAAAGTTGTTGCCATAAAGGTACACCAAAAGGTATACGCATTAACATAACCACTGGTGATGTTAATGGAATGAATGAAAATATGGTAGATACCGTACCGTGTGGGTCTTCAATAACCGTAAAAATACCAATATATACTGCCAGTATTAGTGGCATTAAAATAGGTAGCATGAATTGCTGCGTATCTGTTTCATTATCAACTGCTGCACCAATAGCAGCATAAAACGAGCTATATAATAAATAGCCACTAATAAAAAATAAGATAAATGCAATAATTAAATTTAAAATAGGCAAATTATAAAATGCAGTTAAAATGTCTTGAATTTGCATATTAACCTCTGGATTCTCCATAGCTCGCTGCATCATGTCTTGTTGCGGTGATTGCGCCATATCAATTCCAAAAATTGCAGACACAATAGCCATTAAAACACCGCCTAAAATTAACCAAATTACAAATTGAGTAATACCAGCTAAAGATGTGCCAATAATTTTACCAAGCATTAACTGTACTGGTTTTACAGACGAAATTATAACCTCTATAATTCTGCTAGTCTTTTCTTCAATAACACTACGCATAATCATATTGCCATAAATAATAATAAACATAAACAACAAATAGCCTGCAATACCACCAAAAATAAGTTTAACAACACTATCTATTTTAGATGTCTTTTCACCTTCAAAACTTTCTTGAGCAAGATTTACATTTATTTTTGAAGCCTTAATCATCTCAACATCTACTCCTTTTTGTTGAAGTTTTAAATTTGTTAGCTTTTTCTCAATTTTAGATTCTAAGCTAGAAATTAATGTTAACGATGGTGACTCTTCTGAATAAAACTTAATGTGTTTTGATAGCACATCAAAATCATCAAATTTCCCAATATGTAGTAAACCATAATTAGAGGTTTCTTTAACTATGGCTTTAGCATCGCTTAAAGACATATTTTGTAAAATATGGTAAGTTGTGTTTTCTGTATCTTTAAAAACTTCTTTTACTATTCCAGACTCATCTAAAACAGAAATAACCCGTGTTTTATTATTATTTAATTGCGATAAATAAGCAACAACCGAGATAAGCGCTATCATAATAATAGGACTTAAAATAGTCATAATTATAAATGATTTGTTTTTAACCTTTGTTAAATATTCACGCTTTATTATAAGTGGTAAATGGTTCATTAAATAAATAATTTTTAATTCTGTATTTTATAGATTCCCGTCTTCACTTCAACAAACTTAGTACAACAAGCGGGAATGACAATTTCAACGGTAACTCTGAGACAAAATCTCATAGCATTCTTTTTCGATTAATTATTCTGTACGGTTTGAATAAAAATATCGTTAACACTAGGAATTAATTCAACAAAATGAGAGACATTTCCTTTTGTGGTTAAATATGATAAAAAATCGTTTGGTTTATCATCTTCATTAAGCTTTATGTTTAGCTTCAACTCATCATCTAAAGTTTTAAAATTAGCTTTCGAAACCTTAAATTTTTCTGACAATTCTTTTTGTAGAGTGGTGTTGTCGTTTGTTTTAATGCCAACCTCGTAAGTATTAGTTTTATATTGTCGCTTAACATCAACTAATTTACCATCTAATATTTTATTTGATTGATGTATTAATGCAATATCATCACATAACTCTTCAACAGATTCCATCCGGTGTGTTGAAAAAATAATGGTCGCACCATTTTCTCGCAAACGAAAGATTTCATCTTTAATTAAATTGGCATTTATGGGGTCGAATCCCGAAAAAGGTTCGTCGAAAATCAATAATTTTGGCTCATGTAATACCGTTACTACAAACTGTATTTTTTGTGCCATGCCTTTAGATAATTCTTGAATTTTTTTATTCCACCAATCGCCAATTTCCAATCTCTCAAACCAATATTTTAATCGGGTTTTAGCTTCAGCTTTACTTAAGCCTTTTAATTGTGCTAAGTACAAAGCTTGCTCACCCACTTTCATAGATTTATACAATCCACGTTCTTCTGGTAAATAGCCAATATCTTTTATGTGATCTTGATTTAGCAACTCACCATCTAAATGTACCGTACCAGTATCTGGCATGGTTATTTGATTAATGATTCGTATAAGCGTTGTTTTTCCTGCACCATTAGGCCCTAACAATCCAAAAATACTACCTTTAGGCACTTCAATGGAAACATTATTTAATGCTTTAAAATTGCCAAAATTTTTAGAGACTGAATTAGCCACTAATAGATTATTCATTCAAAAATTTTTAGTGTTTAAAATAAGTATGGTAAATATATTAAATGTTACAACCAACATTTAAAATTAATTGATAAAACATATAAAATTTAGCTTTTAATACAAAAAACAAAACCCACCCTTAAAAAAATTAAGGATGGGAAAAAAATTGCTATGAAAAAGAAAAATTATCACTAAAATTAATTAGTGATAGTTCAAATATAAGTTTTTTTTTGTAAATAATGTCAAAACTATAAGAGAACTTTATATTTTCTAATACTAAGAAAACATATCTTTTACCTTTTCAAAAAATGATTTATCTGAACTTTCTGGCTTTGGAGAAAAGTGTTCATCATCTCTCATGCTTTCAAAAAATTCTTTTTGTTGTTTGTTTAATGTTTTAGGTGTCCAAACGTTTACATGTACCAAAAGATCACCTTTTCCATACCCATTAATACTCGGGATTCCTTTTCCGCGTAAGCGTAAAATCTTACCCGATTGTACGCCAGCTTCAACCTTAATACGTACTTTCCCTGTAACGGTATCAATCTCTTTTGAGGTGCCTAAAACCGCATCAGGATAACTTACATATAAATCGTAATGTAAATTATCGCCTTCGCGTTGTAATGTATCGTGATCTTCTTCCTCGATAGCGACTAATAAATCGCCAGAAAAACCATTTCCAGGGGCATCATTACCTTTTCCCGATACTTTAAGTTGCATTCCATCTACAACACCTGCTGGTATTTTAATAGATACAGTTTCTTCTACAACTTTTAACCCCTGTGCATCGGCATCGGCAGGTTTTTTATCAATAGTTTGTCCTGCTCCTCCACAAACATTACATGGTGCAGAGGTTTGCATGCGTCCTAAAATAGTGTTTGTAATACGTGTAACTTGCCCGCTACCATTACAAGTAGAACAGGTTTTATAAGTGGTCCCTGGTGCTTGAACTTTACGTTTTACTTTAATTTTTTTCTCAACACCATTGGCTATTTCTTCAAGTGTTAGTTTAACTCTAATACGAAGATTGCTGCCTTTTACCCTGCGTTGACTTCCGCCACCGCCAAAACCAGAAAATCCGCCGCCAAAGCCACCACCAAAAATATCTCCAAACTGACTGAATATATCGTCCATATTCATACCGCCACCGCCAAAGCCTCCACCGCCATTTTCAAAGGCTTGATGACCAAATTGATCGTATCGTGCTTTTTTATCAGCATCACTTAACACTTCGTAAGCTTCAGCTGCTTCCTTAAACTTTGCTTCAGCACCTTTATCATCCGGATTTTTATCAGGGTGAAATTCAATCGCTTTTTTTCGGTACGCCTTTTTAATTTCGGCAGCACTAGCACCTTTACTTACTCCTAATATTTCGTAATAGTCTTTTTTAGCCATATCCTGTCCTAAATCCTTTCCATACTCCGACTACGCTCAGTACAAGCTGGAAAAGCTTTTAAATTAATTTTATTTATTGTCCAATTACAACTTTAGGAAAACGTATTATTTTTTCTCCTAACTTGTATCCTTTTTCTACAACATCAATAATTTTTCCTTTTAAATCATCTGTTGGTGCTGGTATTTGTGTTATAGCTTCGTGGTTATCTGCATTAAAATCATCTCCTTTTTCAATTGCTATTGCAGTTAAACCTTTTTGTTCTAATGTTTTTACTAATTTTTGGTAAATTAATAATACACCTT
The DNA here is from genome assembly GCF_964021735.1 of uncultured Wocania sp. Lineage (NCBI taxonomy): Bacteria > Pseudomonadati > Bacteroidota > Flavobacteriia > Flavobacteriales > Flavobacteriaceae > Wocania > uncultured Wocania sp. Next base: position 7,189 of record NZ_CAXIBN010000057.1, read on the forward strand.
TACGCAATTCTTCAGCTTCTTTATCTTCTTCAATATGTGTTAAAGCGCGCTCAAAATCATCAAGAACTGGTAACAAGGTTTTCATGACATCTTCGCTAGCTGTCGAAAATAATTCAATGCGCTCCTTAGAGGTTCTTCGCTTATAATTTTCAAATTCTGCAAACAAACGCAAAAACTTATCTTTTTCTTGTTTTAATTCGTCTTGAAGCTTTTCTTCAACAGTTTGCTCTTCAACATCAACGGTTTCGGTTTGTACGTTTTCAACCTGTTCTTTCTCTATATCTTTTTTATCCTTTTTACCCATTGCAAAATTTAAATTTATTCGAATACTAAAATAGGTTGGCAAAAGTACTGCCATTATTATAAAAATGTCAAAATGTCACGAAAAAATTTTAATATTTTTTTAGCTAAAAAAAGTAATCATTTAACTAATTTTACAACTTAACACTAAAAACATTAAAAATGAAAAAAAGTATTGCTACACTATTTACTATTGCAGCATTAGTTGTAAGTACAACTGGATGTAAAGACAAAGCTAAAGAAGCAAACACGAAAGAAGCAGAAACAGTAGCAACTGCTGAAGCTACAGCCGAAAAATATACAGCTAATGTAACCGAATCTACAATTGAGTGGAAAGGGTTTAAACCTACAGGAACTCATACCGGAACTATTGATTTAGAAAACGGAGTACTTAATTTAACCGATGGAAAAATTAACAGCGGTACGTTTTTAATCGATATGAAATCTATTGAGGTTACAGACATTCCCAAAGAAGATGAGTATAACGGAAAACTTACTGGGCATTTAAAAAGTGCTGACTTTTTTGATGTTGAAAAACACCCAAGTGCCGCTTTTGAAATTACAGGTTTAAGTGAAACAGAAGGAAAAACCATGTTATCCGGAAACTTAACACTTAAAGAAACTAAAAACAATGTAACATTTCCTGTAACAGTTACTAATACTGATGGAGCAGTAACATTAACTAGTGAAACGTTTACTATAGACCGCTCTAAATGGAATGTAAAATATGGCTCAAAATCATTTTTTGATAATTTAGGCGATAAGTTTATTAACGACGATATTGAGTTAAAGATTACAGTTAAGGCTACAAAATCTTAAACTGAAATTTATTTTATTTAAAGCCACTTTGTATAACCAAAGTGGCTTTTTTGTTTTATAAATCTATTCAACATATATAAGAAAAAATTACAACTTTATTTAGCATGTGAATATAACTAATAAAAAAAGAATAAATTCTTATATTAAGAATCAGAATTTCAACTATAATAAACAACTCCTCACCATCGCTAATTACTAAAGTAAATAACACGGTGTTATTAAGCAATAATACATAAAAAAGTAATCTATTTATCGATTACAAAAATACCTTATCAAATAATTGTGCTAGGGATTTAAACGCCATCCATTTTTGAGACACGAGAAAAAGATATAGTAAGAAAGTCCTTCCCCTTATCTACTAACGTCCAAAGACTTATTTATTTAAAACTAATTTGCTACTTCGCTTATAAATTTAATACGGTATAAACGCAATTCTTCATCATCATAATCGCCATCAAACTCATTAATAGCGGCATCAATATCATCAGATTCTGATTCCATAAAATAGTCATGAATTTCTTCTTGTTGATCTTCGTCTAAAATCTCATCAATCCAATAATTAATATTAAGTTTAGTACCAGAATATACTATGGCTTCCATTTCTTTTATAAAGTCTTCCATAGACATTTTTTTAGACGATGCAATATCATCTAAAGGTAATTTTCTATCAACATTTTGAATAATATACAACTTATTTGCAGAGTTACTTCCTGTAGATTTTACAACCAAATCGTCTGGACGAGTAATGTCATTTTCTTCTACGTATTTAGAAATAAGGTCTATAAAATCTTTACCATATTTTTTAGCTTTTCCATCTCCAACACCATGAACGTTACTAAGCTCGGACATAGAAATAGGATATTTTAATGCCATATCTTCTAACGAAGGATCTTGGAAAATCACAAACGGCGGAACACCCAATTTTTTAGCATTTTTTTTGCGTAAATCTTTAAGCATACCCATTAAAACATCATCTGCAACTGCGCCTCCTCCTTTTGCTGCAGTAACTATAGAACCATCTTCTTGTTCGCCTTCAAAAATATGATCTTCAGTCATCATAAACGACACTGGTTTTTTTATAAAGTCTCTGCCAGAATCTGTTAATTTTATAACGCCATAAGTTTCAATATCTTTTTTAAGATATCCCGCAACCAAAACTTGCCTTAATAGAGCCATCCAATGTTTTTTATCTTGGTCTTTACCTTTACCAAAAAAGTCTTGTTCGTTAGTTCTATGAGAATTTATAAGCGCATTTTCTTTACCAATAATTACGCTAACTAAGTCTTTAGATTTATACTTTTCGTTGGTTTTATCTATGGTTTCTAAAAGTAATTTAACATCGTTTTGTGCCTCTTTTTGTTTTTTTGGATTACGAACATTATCGTCCATATCGCCACCTTCTCCTGTTTTATTATCAAATTCTTCACCAAAATAATGCAAAATAAATTTTCTACGAGATATTGATGTTTCTGCAAAAGCAACAACTTCTTGTAGTAATGCTTGACCTATTTCCTGTTCAGCAACAGGTTTACCAGACATAAATTTTTCTAACTTTTCTATATCCTTATATGCATAATATGCCAAACAATGCCCTTCTCCACCGTCACGACCAGCACGACCAGTTTCTTGATAATAACTTTCTATACTTTTAGGTATATCGTGATGAATTACAAAGCGTACATCGGGTTTATCAATACCCATCCCAAAGGCTATAGTAGCTACAACAACATCGACATCTTCCATAAGAAATTTATCCTGATGACTCGATCTTGTTTTGGCATCTAAACCTGCATGATATGGTACTGCTTTAATGCCGTTTACTTGTAAAACTTGTGCTAATTCCTCAACACGCTTTCTGCTCAAACAATATACAATACCAGATTTTCCGTCGTTTTGTTTAATAAATCGAATAATATCAGCATCAACATTTTTTGTTTTTGGTCTAACTTCATAATATAAATTAGGCCTATTAAAGGATGCTTTAAAAGTTGTAGCACCTGTAATACCTAGATTTTTAATAATATCTTCTTGTACCTTTGGTGTAGCTGTAGCGGTTAAACCAATAATAGGAATATCGTCTCCAATACGTCCTATTATATTTCGTAAATTTCTGTATTCTGGTCTAAAATCATGTCCCCATTCACTTATACAATGTGCCTCATCAACAGCCATAAAAGATACTTTTACAGTTCGAAGAAAATCTACATTTTCCTCTTTGGTTAATGATTCTGGAGCTACATAAAGTAACTTAGTAATACCATTAACAATATCTTCTTTTACACGCTTTACTTCAGTTTTATTTAATGAAGAATTTAATACATGCGCCACGCCTTCTTCGTTTGAAAGACCTCTAATAGCATCCACCTGATTTTTCATTAATGCAATTAAAGGAGATACCACTATAGCTGTGCCTTCTTGCATTAACGCTGGTAGTTGATAACAAAGAGATTTCCCGCCTCCTGTTGGCATAATTACGAATGTGTGTTTTTTAGACAGAATACTTTCCACTACGCCTTCTTGCAACCCTTTGAATTTATTAAACCCAAAATATTTTTTTAGTGCAGAATGAATGTCACTTTTTGTTGTTAACATTGATTAAATAAAAAATTAATTTACACGATAAAAATACACCAATACAAAGTATACTATTCTATAATTTAGCAGCATATTTAAAGAACCCTCATGTTTTTTTTCGTTAGTTTTGTAACGTAATTCGAATTTACAATAAAAATTCAATATTGACTAATCATTTAAAGATAACAAAATCTTTAAAGCATCAACAAAAAATAATAATAAATTTTGAAAGACAAAAATTCTATTATTGATACAGCAAAATATACCATAGAAATGGAAAGCAAAGCCATTTCTAACTTATCTAATCTAATAACCAATGATTTTGCTCATACCGTAAATCTTATTTACAACTCTAAAGGACGTGTAATTATTACAGGAATTGGTAAAAGTGCTATTATAGCAAACAAAATTGTAGCTACCTTAAATTCTACCGGCACACCTGCTGTTTTTATGCATGCTGCCGATGCTATTCATGGCGATTTAGGATTAATACTTAAAGATGATGTAGTTATTTGTATTTCAAAAAGTGGAAACACGCCAGAAATTAAAGTTTTAGTACCTTTAATTAAAAGCGCAAAAAACAAAATGATTGCTATCACAGGTAACATAGATTCGTTTTTAGGACAACAAGCAGATTTTGTTTTAAATGCTTATGTCGAGCAGGAAGCTTGCCCAAATAATTTAGCACCAACAACAAGTACTACGGCACAATTGGTAATTGGCGATGCACTGGCTGTTTGCTTATTAGAGCTACGGGGGTTTTCGAGCAACGATTTTGCCAAATATCACCCAGGTGGTGCATTAGGTAAAAAACTATATTTAAGAGTTCATGACATTTCATCTATAAATGAAAAACCAAAGGTTAATTTAGATACAAGTATTAAAAATATTATTATTGAAATTACTGAAAAAATGCTAGGCGTTACAGCTGTAGTTGAAAACAAAAAAATTGTTGGTATAATTACCGATGGCGATTTACGTAGAATGCTAACCAAAGTTGATGATTTTTCTAATTTAACGGCAAAGGATATTATGAGTGCTAATCCAAAACATATTAATGTTGACGCTATGGCGGTTGATGCTTTAGAAATTATGGAAACTAACGGTATTTCGCAACTACTTGTTGAAGACAATGGCAATTACGCAGGTGTGGTACATTTACACGATTTAATAAAAGAAGGTATTATATAATGGCAAAAAAGAACATTAATGAGATGTCTTTTTTAGATCATCTCGAAGATTTACGATGGCATTTAATAAGAATTTGTGTAGCTGTTATTATTGTTGCTACTTTGGTTTTTATTTTTAGTCGATTTGTTTTCGATAAAATTATTTTCGCTCCTTTGTTAATGAGTTTTCCAACCTATAGTTTTTTGTGTGATGCAGCAAATTTTATAGGAGTAGATACCACGTTTTGTGCAGAAGAAATGCCAATGATTATACAAAACCGTACCATGGCTGGACAGTTTTCGGCAGATATTTGGACGGCCATTTTGGGAGGTTTTATCATATCATTTCCATATGTTATTTATCAATTATGGAAATTTATTAGCCCTGGATTACATAGTGATGAACGTAAACATTCACGTGGCTTTATCATCATTTCATCACTCCTATTTTTTATTGGTGTATTATTTGGGTATTATATTGTAACACCTTTATCGCTTAACTTTTTAGCAAATTATAGTATATCTAAAGTTGTAGATAATCAAATAGATATTAGCTCGTATATAGCTTTGGTAAGATCTTCTTCATTAGCTTCTGGATTAATTTTTGAGCTACCCATTATCATCTACTTTTTAACTAAAATAGGTTTAGTTACACCAGAAATATTAAGAAAATACAGAAAATACGCCTTAGTAGTAGTATTAATTTTATCAGCCATTATAACTCCTCCTGATATTGCGAGTCAAGTTATCGTTGCTATTCCTATTTTAATATTATATCAAGTAAGTATTTATATTTCTAAAGTTGTCGTTAGAAATCAAAAAAGAAAAGAAAAACAACATGTCTGATATCGTTACAGAATTTAATGAGTATCGGGAAAGAATGAACGATAAAATTCTTGCCGATAATAATAAAGTTATTAAACGCATCTTTAATTTAGATACAAATGCTTTTGCGGAAGGCGCTTTAGATGTTAAAACAAAAGAGCTTTTAGGCTTGGTAGCATCTATGGTTTTGCGTTGTGATGATTGTGTAAAATATCATCTTGAAACCTGTTATAAAGAAGGCATATCAAAAGAACAAGTTGTTGAAACTTTAAGTATTGCTAATTTAATTGGAGGTACTATTGTAATTCCTCATTTACGACGTGCTTACGAATTTTGGGACGCTTTAGAAGCCAATAGTAAATAGATTCTAGAGTGTTACGTTATTAGATATTAGAATAAAGCCTACATAAAAAGATAAAATTAAAGCGTTCTGTTATAATAGTGAACACGATTTTACTATTTTTAGCGTTCAGTATATAAAATTATGATTTTAAGAGCCGAAAATTTAATGAAGTCCTATAGCGGACGAAAAGTGGTAAAAGATGTTTCTCTTGAAGTAAATCAAGGTGAAATTGTTGGGCTTTTAGGACCAAATGGTGCTGGGAAAACAACCTCTTTTTACATGATTGTTGGTTTAATAAAACCTAATGGCGGACATATTTTTTTAGATAATACTGAAATTACTAAATATCCGATGTATAAACGTGCACAAAACGGTATTGGATATTTAGCACAAGAAGCTTCGGTATTTAGAAAACTTAGTATTGAAGATAATATTTTAAGTGTATTGCAACTTACTAAACTAAGTAAAAAACAGCAACACGATAAAATGGAATCGCTAATTGAAGAATTTGGTTTAGGACATATTCGTAAAAGCCGTGGCGATTTATTATCTGGTGGCGAGCGCAGACGAACCGAAATTGCGCGTGCACTTGCAACCGACCCTAGTTTTATTTTATTAGATGAGCCTTTTGCTGGTGTAGATCCTGTGGCGGTTGAAGATATTCAACGCATTGTAGCACAACTCACCAAAAAAAATATCGGTATTTTAATTACCGATCACAACGTTCAAGAAACTTTAGCGATTACCGATAGAACCTATTTAATGTTTGAAGGTGGTATTTTAAAAGCTGGAAAACCTGAAGAATTAGCCGAAGACGAAATGGTACGTAAAGTATATTTAGGTCAAAATTTTGAACTTCGTAAAAAGAAAATTCGTGACTAGACACTAAGTGTCATATAATTTATTTGACTCTTTACTATGTTACTATGCCTTCAAAACACAAAAATTTGTATAAATAAGCATCTTTTTAATATTAAAATCATTTCTTATTCTCAAATAATTATAATGATACACCTTTTTTAATTTCACTTAAATAAAAAAGGAAACCGTAGCTGATTTTATCATATTTTATTTTCAACAAGAAAATATCTGGATATTCTAACAAAAATTAAGCTTCCCTTTTTCTGTTAAATAAATCCTTCTATTGAAGTTTTAACTTCTTTGTATTTAATCAATATTAATTATTGTGTATTAAAAATTAATTAATATCTTTATGATATCAAAATAATATCATTTTAATCTAAACATATACCAAATGAAATCAGAAAAAATAATTACTCCCACAAATGGCTATTCAATGCTATTCATATTCTTTATTACGCTTCTTGGAAGTGTTGCCATTGTAATTTTAAATGGAAGTTTATTCTTTATATTTCCTTTTATTATTTCTATTTTCATCTTTAAAGGTTTTGTTATGGTCCAACCAAATAACTCTAGGGTATTACTGCTCTTTGGAGAATACGTGGGAACAATTAACAAGAGTGGCTTTTATTGGATAATTCCGTTTTACACTAAAAAGAAGATTTCTCTACGCGCTAGTAATTTTGATAGCGAGCGCTTAAAAGTGAATGACAAATTAGGTAACCCAATTATGATTAGTACCATTTTGGTTTGGAGGGTTAAAGACACTTATAAAGCTGCTTTTGATGTCGATAATTATGAAAATTTTGTTAGAGTACAAACCGATGCGGCTGTTAGAAAATTAGCTAGTATGTATCCTTATGATAATTTTGCAGATGATGGATACACCGAAGATATTACGCTTCGATCTAGTGTAAATGAGGTAAGTGAAGCATTAGAAAAAGAAATAGACGAACGTTTGTCTATTGCTGGTATTGAAGTTTTAGAAGCAAGAATTGGTTATTTAGCTTACGCTCAAGAAATTGCAAACGCTATGCTAAAAAGACAACAAGCTACGGCCATAGTTGCAGCAAGACACAAGATTGTTGAAGGCGCTGTGAGTATGGTAGAGATGGCTTTAGAAGAATTAGGAAAGAAAAATATTGTAGATCTAGATGAAGAACGAAAAGCTGCTATGGTTAGCAATTTAATGGTTATACTTTGTGGTGATAAAGATGCTTCTCCTGTATTAAATACTGGCACTTTAAATCAATAAACAATACATTTGTATTTTTATTGAAGTAATTAACAAACCGCACATGGCCAAGAAAAAAGCTTTTGCATTACGAATAAATGAAGATATGCTCAAAGCTATTGAAAAATGGGCTGCGGACGAATTCCGCAGCACTAATGGTCAAATAGAATGGATGTTAAATGAAAGCTTAAAAAAAGCAAAGAGAAAACCAAAAAGCAAAGATCCCGAATAAAAAAGTTTTATTCTTTTATTGTGGCACGTTTAAAAAATTTAACTACTAAAAGAGCTATTCCTCCTACCAATAATCCAACAATAAAATCCCTCAAAAAAGATGGCAATGCTTCTAAAATATGATGCAGAAATTCAATATTATGAACAAAAATACCACCAGAGACCAAAATCAAAGCAATAGTTCCAATCACTGATAAACTTTTAATAACAACAGGCAAGGCATTAATTAAAAAGTTTCCAATAAATTTTGAAACACTTTTTTCTTTATCACTTAATTTTACAAGTCGATAGCCAAAATCATCCATTCTAACTATAAGTGCTACAATACCATAAACCCCTACAGTTGCAATAACAGCAACAATGGAAACAACTAATATTTGAAACAAAATAGGTTTATCTAATACAGTACCTAAAGCAATAATTACAATTTCTACCGATAGAATAAAATCGGTTAAAATGGCTGATTTTATTTTACTTTTTTCAGCTTTTAAAACCTCATCTTCAGAAACGGTTTCTTCATCAACTTTAACTTTAATGTGTTTATGTGGCACAAAAAAGTGATATATTTTTTCTGCACCTTCAAAAGCTAAATACACACCACCTAATATTAAAGCCAACGTAACTGCCCATGGCGCAAAAGCACTAAGCAAAAAGGCAATGGGTAAAATAATTAATTTATTAAGGAAAGAACCTTTAGTAATTGCCCATAAAACAGGCAACTCTCTTGATGACACAAATCCTGTAGCTTTTTCGGCATTAACTGCTAAATCGTCTCCCAAAATACCTGCTGTTTTTTTTGTGCTTATTTTACTCATTACAACAACATCGTCCATTAAAGCTGCTATGTCGTCAAATAATGCAAAAAATCCTGATGCCATGTATTATTGTTTTGAAATTAAATTGTCTAAAACAGACATAGAAATATAAAGTAGAATAATTAATGGAATTGCAGCAAATTGCAATACAATTAAAAGCACAACACACAGTAGCATAAAAATATAACGTGTGGAATTGTTTTTAAAGCTCCAATCTTTAAACTTTAAAGCAAATAATTTAATATTAGAATTTAATATCCAACAACTAAAAGCCGTTAACCCAATTAAAAACCATTGATTAAGAATAATAGAATTGATTACATCATTATTCTGAAATTCCATAATTAAAGGCAGCGACACAATTAACAAAGTGTTTGCTGGTGTTGGTAAGCCTTTAAAATAACTTTGTTGTTCTGTATCGATATTAAATTTTGCTAATCGGTAAGCTGATGCTAGAGTGATTGTTAGACCTATAAGCGGACGAATAGTTATCTCAGAAAATCCAAAAATAAACTCAACTGTTGGATCGTTTCCGACATACTTCCAACTTGATTCGCATAAACTTAATAACTTAAACATTATTATCCCAGGTACCAATCCACTAGTTACCATGTCTGCTAACGAATCTAATTGCACGCCCAATTCGCTTTGTACGTTTAACTTTCTTGCTGCAAAACCATCAAAAAAATCAAAGAAAATACCAAAAAACACAAATAAAGCAGCTAAAAAAAAATTATTATTAACAGCCAAAATTACAGCAATACATCCACAAAATAGATTTAAAAGAGTTAATGCATTCGGAATATATCGCTTCATATTTATTATTTTAATACTGTAAAAATAATAAAGTATTTCGGTCTAAAACAAAGAAGAAACAATATTGTATTTATTTTGAAGTTT
>NZ_CAXIBN010000058.1:0-17024 GCF_964021735.1 uncultured Wocania sp.
ATAGTGTTTGTTGGTAAAGTTATAATAATTGTTGCTAATTTGATGACAAACTTTTTCCTCGCTATGACTTTTTAAAAAGATATAGAGAAAAGCCCGACCCGATAGGGTAACGCCAAAAAAATCTTTTAATATTTAATTAAGACAACTGTTTTCGTTAGGAAATCAAATCTGCATATCTTTGTTAGTTCATAAAAAGAATAAACAAATTGCGGTATTTTATAGAACTTTCTTATAATGGTAGTGCGTATCATGGTTGGCAAAATCAGCCCACAGCCATATCGATTCAAGAAGTTTTAGAACGCGCCTTATCTACAGTTTTAAAAACATCAATTTCTGTTATGGGTGCAGGACGAACAGATACAGGAGTGCATGCATCGCAAATGTTTGCCCATTTTGATTTTAATAAGGCATTAAATGATACAAACATAATATTTAAGCTGAATTCGTTTTTACCAAAAGATATTGCTGTACATACTATTTTTAAAGTAAAAGACGATGCGCATGCACGTTTTAATGCGTTAAACAGAACGTATTTATACAGAATAACTTTAAAGAAAAATGTCTTTACTTTTAATGATACGTTTTATGTGAAGCAAGCTTTAGATATTGAAAAAATGAATGAAGCTTCGAAAATTTTATTCGATTATAAAGATTTTCAATGCTTTTCGAAAAGTAATACCGATGTAAAAACGTATAATTGTACTATAATGAAAGCGGAATGGAGTTTGGAAAATAACGAACTATGTTTTACAATTAAAGCCGATAGGTTTTTACGAAATATGGTACGAGCTATTGTTGGCACAATGATTAATATTGGTTTAGGTAAAACTACTATTGAAGATTTACACACTATTATTAAATCTAAAAACAGAAGTGAAGCTGGTTTTTCGGTGCCTGCGCAAGCCTTATATTTAACAAAAATTGAATATCCAGACGATATAAAACTATAAATGAGTAAGAAGAAAGAACATATTTTCGACGTAAAGTTATTCACACGTCTTTTTCAATATATAAAACCTTATAAAGCTGTCTTTTTTGGGCTGTTATTGTTAGTGGTGTTGTTAGCTATTTTTGGTGCCGCAACGCCTAAGATTACTCAATATGCTATTGATGATAGTATTGCTGGTGATAACCCAGATAAATTTCTGTTTTACATAACCATTATGTTAGGGGTTTTAATTTTGCAAACCGTATTTCAATTAACATTTATCTATTATGCGGCTTGGTTAGGACAAAATTTAGTCATGGATGTTCGTGTAAAATTATTTAATCATTTACTTCGTTTTAAAATGAAGTATTATGATAACTCATCGGTTGGTGTTTTAATTACACGTGCTGTAACCGATATGGAGCGTATCGCAGATATTTTTGGTCAGGGTTTGTTTATGATTTTTAGAGATTTACTAACCATGTTAGTCGTTTTCGGGTTTATGGTTTATACGAATTTAAAGTTGAGTTTAATTGTGTTACTCATGTTGCCACTATTATTATATGCGACTCGTATTTTTCAGAAATACATGAAAAAAGCTTTCGAGGAAGTAAGGAATGAAGTATCTAACTTAAATTCCTTTGTACAAGAACGGTTAACGGGTATGAAAATATTACAGCTTTTTACTCGTGAAACCACAGAGTATAAAAGATTTAAAACTATTAACGAACGTCATAAAAAAGGTTGGTTAAAAACCGTTTGGTATAACTCTATATTTTTTCCTTTAGCAGATTTATCAAGCTCAATAACCATTGGTTTGGTAGCGTGGTACGGCGGCTTAAATGTAGTTTTAGAAGGCAGTGTAACCAAAGGAACTTTGATTGCTTTTATTATGTTTATCCCTATGTTATTTAGACCGCTTAGGCAAATAGCAGATAAGTTTAACACACTACAAATGGGTATGGTTGCTGCAAACAGAGTATTTAAAGTTATTGATACAACCTCGCAAATTGACGATACAGGAACACATGTTGCTGAACATTTTAAAGGCGATATTGCATTTAAAAATGTTTATTTTAGTTATGTTGATGATGAAGAGGTTTTAAAAGGTATTTCCTTTAACGTAAAAACTGGAGAAACTATTGCTATTGTTGGAGCAACTGGTGCTGGTAAATCGACAATTATAAATTTATTAAATCGTTTTTACGAAATAAAAGATGGCGTAATTGCAGTTGATGGTATTGATATTAAAGAAGTCACTTTAGCCTCTTTACGTACGCAGATTGCAGTAGTTTTACAAGATGTGTTTTTGTTTGCAGATACTATTTTAAATAACATTACGCTTAATCATCCAGAAATTACTGAAGCTGATGTGCAACAAGCAGCAAAGGATATTGGAATACATGATTTTATAATGAGTTTACCAAATGGCTATCATTATAATGTAAAAGAGCGCGGTGTAATGCTATCTTCCGGTCAGCGTCAACTCATTTCGTTTTTACGTGCTTATGTTACCAATCCGAGTATTTTGGTTTTAGATGAAGCCACATCTTCGGTCGATTCGTATTCAGAACAACTCATTCAAAATGCGACTGATAAAATAACAAAAGGGCGAACGTCAATAGTTATTGCTCACCGTTTAGCAACCATAAAAAAAGCGGATAAAATTATTGTGATGGACGCTGGCGAAATTGTTGAACAAGGTACTCATGACGAACTGCTTAAAAAAGAAAACGGGTATTACAGAAACCTATACGAAGTTCAGTTTTTAAAGGAGGAAATGGCTTAAAAGATTATTTGGGTATTAAATCTTGAATTGATATTTCACCTGTTAGAAATAAAATTACTATAGTTATTATTGAAATACCCATATAGCCAATTAAAAAAATCAACAAAAACAGAGGAACTCTCCAAAACAAAGATTTTAGATTGTCCATAGAATTTTTGTAGGAAACATAAATACAAAACAATATCATCACCAAGGAGTAAATAAGTGCTACATCTATATAAAATTGTGGGTTTGTAAGTAGTGTTATTATTGAATAAATCGAACCAATAATACCAAAACTAGTTAACGCATATATTGAAATTACAACATGTTCTGCAAAATTATATTGCTTTTTATTAAAAAATAAATAACTAGCAAATGCTAGAATGGGAATGTAAAATAAAAAAAGTATCGAACTATATTCCATAGTTGAAGCCATTATTTTTTCAGTTCCTACACCACCAGAGCTTGTCTGTGCGTAGCTTATTTTTGAAAAATCAATACTACTCCATGCTACTTTTTTCATCAAGAAAAGAATAAATCCAGATAGTGTAAGCGTGATTGCAAGCATGCTTACTGGATTTAAATATTTTTTCCGAATTCCAGATATATAACCACCACAAACGCTTTCTGGTTTGATAATCATATGTCTGATTGTTTTTAAAAATGTGTTATCTAAATTAAAATAACGCTCTAAAAAATCATATGTTAAACTTTTTGGAGTCAATCTATTCCTAATAATTTTAGACCCACAATCTGGACAAAAACTAAAATCGGTTCTTAGTGTATTGTTGCAGTTTCTACAATTCATTAAGCCAAGTCTTTTTTTATCATTTTGTTAAGCTGATCAGTGTTGTCAAAAACCACAAATTCACCATCTTTAAAATAAGAAATATGCCCTGTTTCTTCACTAACAACCAAAGCTAAGGCATCGGTTTTTTCGGTAACACCAATAGCGGCTCTATGACGTAAACCAAAGCGTTGCGGTATGTTCTTTTCGTTATTAACAGGAAGAATAACACGTGTTGCTTTTACAATATTATTGCTAACTACTATAGCACCATCGTGTAGCGGACTGTTTTTAAAAAAGATACTTTCTATAATGGGTTGAGTGACTTTAATATTCATTTCGTCTCCAGATGACGACAAAAAATCAAGATTATTATTACGTTCGAAAACAATTAGCGCCCCTGTTTTTGAGGCTCCCATTTTAACACAAGCCGAAATAATGGCATCTACATTGGTTTCATCTCCAGTTTCGTTTTTTATAAAATTAAATTGTTGTAAAAATTTACGTCGCCTACTAAAATTAGTTGAACCGACCATAAGTAAAAATTTGCGGATTTCGGGTTGAAATACCACAATTAAAGCAATAATACCAACTTTAATAAAACCACCAAAAATGCTAGTTAGGAGTTCCATTTCAAGAAAATCGGTTAATCTCCAAACTAGATAAATGATGATGATACCAATAAAAATATTAATGGCAACAGTACCTTTTATAAGTTTGTAAATGTAGTAGAGCAGTAGGGCTACTAAAATAACATCGATAATATCGACAACTGTAAATTTTAAAAGGTCTTTAAAAATTTCCAAAGGCAGTGGGTTTTGGTAAATTTAGTAAAATATGGTTAATAAATAAATTCGTTATTTGAAATGTCTATTGATTCTTTTTCAATTGATAAAATTAATGACTTTAATGAGATGTAATCTTGAAAACTTATTGAGCTATTAAAATTCAAATACGCTTTTTTAGAATTATTATTATTCTTTTTTAAATCATTGATAAAATTATTTTCATTTGTTTGAAATATAAACGGATCAGAATTAGGGTTTATAATTGTTATGTTTTCATTGGAGTTAAAATTGATTCCGATAGATGATTCAGAAAGCTTTAAGTTTGAATTTTTGTTAAAATAATCATTTGAAGATTCCTTATGATAAATCACATCCGTAAACTCAATAAACCCTAAACTCTTTCTACTTGTATCATTGCAGGTAAAATAGTTTTTAGCCTTTTCGTTTTTATGACTAGAGTTTTGTTTTTTCTCTTGAAGGAATTTAATATAAGGAATGGCTTGTTTTAAGGTTAAACGTTTATCCACATTTACCAACCAATTTGTGGTAACAATTAAGTTTTTTCTGTTAAGTTGAACACTATCTTTTTGAGTTTCATCATAAAATAAATAAGCAGCAGAAACATCCTTAATATCGGTAATTTCAGAATGCGTTATTTCTGGTAGTAAAATCACTTTTTCTTTTCCACAGGAAAAGAAAATAGATAAAATAATTAAGAAAAATATATGCTTCATAATTTCTAACAATCTAACAATCTAGTCAATTTAATACACTCCATAGCTTCCTTAACATCGTGCACTCGTAAAATTGAAGCGCCTTTTTGTAATGCCACTGTATTTAAAACGGTTGTACCATTTAAAGCATTACTAGCTGAGGTTTCTAAAGTTTTATAAATCATAGATTTTCTTGAAATTCCTGCAAGTATAGGCTTGTCTAGCATTTTAAATAATTCTAATTGGTTTAAAACTTTAAAATTCTGCTCTAAAGTTTTTGCGAAACCAAAACCAGGGTCTATAATCATATCAATAATACCTAATTGTTTGGCAGCTGCAATACGTTCAGAAAAATAAAATATGATGTCTTTTATCACATCATCATATTTAGTTTGCTCTTGCATGTTTTGCGGAGTGCCACGCATGTGCATCATAATATAAGGCACTTTTAAATCAGCGATAGTTTGTAACATAGCATCATTTAATTTTCCTGCCGAAATATCATTAATCATACAAGCACCTGTTTCAATGCAGCGTTTCGCAACTTCACTTCTAAAGGTGTCAATTGAAAGTAATGTTTTTGGAAATTCATTTAAAATCAAATTAACAATGGGTGAAATTCTTTTTAACTCATCAGTTTCACTAACATGGTCGGCGTTTGGTCGCGAGCTATAGGCACCAACATCAATAAACGTAGCACCTTCATTAAGCATTTTTTCAACTTGATTTAAAATGTCTCTATCGTTTTTATAAGAGCCTCCATCGTAAAACGAATCTGGTGTAATATTTAAAATCCCCATCACTTTTGGTGATGATAAATCGATGAGTCGTCCTTTACAATTTATAGTCATAATCTTAAAATTCCAATATTTAAAATATCAAATTCCAAACCTAAAACATTAAACTTGGAAGTAGAAATATAAACTCCAAAAACTTTAAACACTAAACTTTTGAACTTTAAACAATTTAAGCGAAATTTACACAAAATTGATTTTATAGATGCAAGATACTTCAAAACAATACGATGCCGTAATAGATGCCTGTAAAAGTTTGTTTGTAAAAAAAATGGGCGATTACGGAAGTGCATGGAGAATATTACGTTTACCATCATTAACCGACCAAATTTTTATTAAAGCACAACGTATTAGAAGTTTGCAACAAAACGATGTAAGAAAGGTTGATGAGGGCGAAGTAAGCGAATTTATCGGCATTATAAATTACTGCATTATGGCTTTAATTCAGTTAGAAAAAGGGGTTGTTGAACAGCCAGATATGTCTACTGAAGAGGCTATAAAATTATACACCGAACAAGCGGCAATTACCAAAAAACTCATGGAAGATAAAAACCATGATTACGGCGAAGCATGGCGCGATATGCGAGTAAGTAGTTTAACCGATTTGATTTTGCAGAAACTCCTTCGTGTAAAAACTATTGAGAATAATAAAGGTAAAACCATTGTTAGTGAAGGTATTGATGCCAACTATCAAGATATGATAAATTATGCAGTTTTTGCTTTAATTCATTTGAATGAAGAGTTGTCCCAAGATCTTAGATTACCTTGAAATTACACTAAAAGAACTTTTTCCAAGAAAACATGAAAACATTAGTAGCATTAAGTAGAATATTCGTTGGCGTTTTATTTATTATTTCAGGATTTATAAAACTAAATGACCCTTTGGGGTTTTCGTACAAACTAGAAGAATATTTTAGTGCAGACGTTTTAAATATGGAGTTTTTAATTCCGTATGCATTGGGTGTTTCGGTAATTGTTGTGGTATTCGAAGTCGTTTTAGGCGTGTTTTTATTAATAGGCTACAAGCCTAAATTTACCGTTTGGAGTTTGTTAGCAATGATTGTGTTTTTTACATTCTTAACCTTTTATTCGGCGTATTTCGATAAAGTAAAAGACTGCGGTTGTTTTGGTGATGCTCTAAAATTAACACCATGGGAAAGCTTTACAAAAGATATTATTTTGCTGTTTTTTATTCTCATTTTATTCTTTGGTGTAAAACATATTAACCCCATTTTCAGTAAATTACTAACAACCGTTTTGGCACTTTTAAGTTTTGTGTTTAGTTTATGGTTTGGGTATCATGTGCTTATGCATTTGCCAACAATAGACTTTAGAGCGTATAAAATAGGAAACAACATTGCAGAAGGTATGAGCATTCCAGATGATGCACCAAAAGCTATTCAGGAATATACATGGACATTTAATGTTAACGGCGAAGAAAAAGTAATTATAACAGATGGTAGTTATCCAACCGTAGACGGCGACTATGTAGGTGTTGAAACTAAAGTTATTAGAGAAGCATATCAGCCACCAGTTTTAGATTTTTCAATAGAAACAGACAATGAAGATTTAACAGAGTACTTTTTAGGCGAAGAAAATCTAATAGTAATTATATCGTATAATTTAGATAAAATTGAAAAAGAAGGCGCTTTAAAATTAAAAGCATTACAAGATGAAGCCATTAAAAAAGGTTATAAAGTTATAGGATTAACAGCATCTGGTAACGATGTAAAGCAACGAATTAACGAAGCTTATAATTTGAATTTCGATTGGTATTTATGCGACGAAAAAGCACTAAAAACAGTAGTGCGCTCAAATCCAGGGATTTTAGAACTAGATGCTGGAACAGTAAAACAAAAAGTGCATTGGAATGATATTGATTATTTGGAGTTGCCAAAAGTTGAAAGAAAGCCAGAACCAAAAAAAGCTAAAGGAATTATTGCCTATTTTATCAATGACGAACCTTCAACTAAACAAGAAGTCGAGGCTTTAGACACCACGTTGATTGAAAGCGTTAATGTTAATAAAAATCCAATAGCATTAAAAGAGTATAATAATGAAAATAATACAGCTTATACTGGAATTATTGAGGTTATACTGAAAAATAAATAACTCAATTCGCAAAAAAATATTAGTGAATTAGTAGTAGCAAAAACAAAACAATTAACATTATAAAATGAAAAAGATGAATTACTTAATAATTTTATTATTCAGTATTTTTAGCTGTAATACAGAGGTTCCAACACAATTCTCTACAGAAGCATTAAACGATACCTTTATAACTTTAAATGGAGAAAATATAACTTTCAAGGAGATTTTAGAAACCCACAAAGGAAAAACCATAGTTATAGATATTTGGGCATCTTGGTGTAAAGACTGTATTAAAGGCATGCCAAAAGTAAAAACATTACAATCCGAATATAAAGATGTTGTTTATATGTTTTTGTCTTTAGATAAAAGTCAAGAAGCTTGGAAAAAAGGAATTGAAAAGTACAATGTAGATGGCACTCACTATTTTATGCAATCTGGTTGGAAAGGAGCTTTTGGTAAATTTGTAAATTTAGACTGGATTCCTAGATATATGGTAATAAATAAAGCAGGAAATATAGAATTATTTAAAGCAATAAAAGCAGACGATATCAAGTTAATTCAAGCCATAAAAAAGTAGTATTTTTGTATTTAAATTCTAGATTAAATCAGAAAAACACAATACTTCAAAATATATAAAATTTAATACCAACTTACATGAGAAAACAAATTGTAGCCGGAAATTGGAAGATGAATAACGATTTATCTCAAACCGAAGCTTTGATTGCAGCTTTAAAAGCACAAACCAAAACAACCAATGCAGAAGTTATGGTTGCTCCAACAGCAACAAATTTATGGCAAGCCTATAACAGTCTTAAAAACTCAGAAATAGAAGTTATTGCACAAAACATGCACTTTGCCGAAAATGGAGCCTACACGGGCGAGATTAGTGCAAACATGTTAAAAAGTGTAGGTGTACAAACCGTTATTTTAGGACATAGTGAGCGTCGCGCTTATTTTAACGAGACCGATGATATGTTAGCTAAAAAAGTAGATGCAGCACTAGCTAATAACATGCGAGTTATTTTCTGTTTTGGAGAAGAATTAGCTGATAGAAAATCTGGAAACGAAGAAAACATTGTTGAAAGTCAAATTAAAAACGCCTTATTTCATTTAGAAGCTTCAGCATTTAAAAATATCGTATTGGCTTACGAGCCTGTTTGGGCAATTGGCACAGGCGAAACGGCAAGTCCAGAGCAAGCACAAGATATGCACGCCTTTATAAGAAAAACCATAGCAAATACATACGGAAATGAAGTAGCTAACAACCTCTCCATTCTTTATGGCGGAAGCTGTAAACCTACAAATGCTAAAGAAATTTTTTCAAAACCAGACGTAGATGGTGGTTTAATAGGAGGAGCAGCACTTAATGCCGACGATTTTTTTGCTATCGTAAACGCATTTTAAAATATTATTTTGGGCGTTACCCCAAATAAAAATTTGGGGTCGCGCTTTCCGTTATATCTTTTTCTCGTGCCTCAAAAAAGGATGTCACTTCAATCGCTAACGCACACATTTGCAAAAATAAATAACATCACCAATGTCAAATACAATTTACATAGGTTATTACTTTAAAGTAAAACCATTGCAGCCAGCGACCGAAATTTTAATAGCAGAATTAGGTTATGCAGGGTTTGAAAGCTTTGTAGAAAACGAAGATGGTGTTACAGCATACATTCAAAAAGAAGACTGGAACGAAACCATTTTAAGCGATATTCAAATATTAAAATCCAGTGAGTTTAAAATTAGTTACGAATTTAATGAGATAGAGCAAGTAAACTGGAATGCAGAATGGGAAAAGAATTTTAATCCAATTGTTGTAGATAATTTATGTTCTGTTCGCGCACCATTTCATGAAAAGCCAAACACCAAATACGACATTATTATAGAACCCAAAATGAGTTTTGGCACAGGGCATCACGAAACCACACACATGATGATTCAGCATATATTAAAAAACGATTTTACCAATAAATCAGTTTTAGATATGGGTTGTGGCACTGGCGTTTTAGCAATTCTTGCAGAAAAGAAAGGCGCAAAACCAATTGATGCTATAGATTACGATAACTGGTGCTATCTAAACAGTATTGAAAACGTACAGCGTAATAATAGTAGTCATATCACCGTTTTAGAAGGTGATTCGAGTTTGTTGGTAAATAAGTCTTACGACATCGTTATAGCAAATATTAACAGAAATATTTTATTACAAGATATGAAAACCTATGCGGCTAGCTTAAACAAAAATGGCATGTTGTTTTTAAGCGGATTTTATGCTGATGATATTCCTATCATAAAAACTGAATGTGAAAAGTATTTGTTAAAATTTGAAGAAAAATTAGAAAGAAACAATTGGGTTTCGCTAAAATTTTTAAATTAGTATAAAAATTACCAATGAGTACAAGAGAAAAAACATCAGAAGAATTACTTTTACAAGAAGAAGTAGTAACTCAAAATGAGATTGTGCTTTACAATGATGAAGTTAATACCTTCGATCATGTAATTGACACTCTTATTCATGCCTGCGAGCACACACCAGAGCAGGCAGAACAGTGTTCGATTATTGTACATCACAACGGGAAATGCACCGTTAAAACAGGTGAGTATAAAGATTTAAAACCACGCTGCTCCATGCTTCTCGAAGCAGGTTTAAGTGCTGAAATAATATAAAAAAAGGTTCTGATTTAATCAGAACCTTTTTTTATTTACTTATTCTTCCTACAGCGCAACTCACAAAAGATTTTGCTTTTGTAGTTAAAGCGTTTTTTTCTCCAACGATAGGATAGCCAAGTTTTGCTAATAAAGTTTTAGCTTCAGTAAAACTCTCTTCAGTTAAATAATTAAATGAAACAGAATCATTTGTGTTATCAACATTAATTTTAGATAAGTGATTAAGTTCACCTAATTTAGTTATAATGGTGTTAGCACAGCCACCACATTTTAAGTTTTGTATTTTTAGAGTAACTTCCATGTTTTATAGGGTTGAAGGACAAACAAAATTTGATATTGGTAAATCGGTGTTTTTAAGTGCTACAAATCCGCCAGCAACATCTACTAAATTATTAAATCCACGTGCTTTTAAAATTGAAGCTGCTATTACCGAGCGATAACCACCAGCACAGTGTAAATAATATGTTTTGTCACTATTAATAGCTGTCATGTTATCATTAATAAAATCTAATGGAAAATGTTGCACATTATCACCTTCTAAATGTTCAGATTTATATTCGCCATCTTTTCTAACATCAAGAGTGCTAATGTTTTCATTTTTAAATCGCTTAGAAAACTCTTCTGCCGAAATAGACTCGATAGTTTCAATATCTTTTCCAGCAGCTTTCCATGTTTCCATGCCACCATCTAAATACCCTAAAGTATTATCGTAACCCACACGAGACAATCGTGTAACGGTTTCTTTTTCTTTTCCTTTTGGTGTGACTAGTAAAATGGGTTGTTTTAAATCGGTAATTAGTGCGCCAACCCATGGTGCAAAACCACCATGAATACCAATAAATATGGAGTTTGGTATATGTCCTTTCACGAAGTCTTTTTCGTTTCTAACGTCAAGTATTAAAGCATCTTCTCGATTGGCAATAGCTTCAAAATCTTCAGCATTTAAAGCGACATCGCCTTTTTGTAAAACGGTTTCAAAAGTATCGTAACCCGATTTATTCATCATTGCATTTTTTGCAAAATATTGAGGTGGTGGTGGAATACCATCAAGCACTTCTTCTACAAATTCTTCTTTTGTCATATCAGAGCGCAAAGCATAATTGGTTTGTTTCTGTTCACCAAGAATACCAACAGTTTCTTTACTTAAATTTTTACCGCAAGCCGATCCTGCACCATGTGCTGGATAAACAATAACATCGTCTTCTAAAGGCATAATTTTATTGCGTAACGAGTCATATAACATTGCTGCTAAATCTTCTTTAGTAAGATCTGATTTTATAGCTAAATCTGGTCGACCAACATCACCTAAAAATAAAGTGTCACCCGAAAAAATAGCATGATTTTTACCATTTTCATCAATTAAAAGGAAGGTTACCGATTCTAATGTGTGCCCAGGTGTGTGTAATACTTTTATGGTTACATCACCCAATTTAAACTCTTCATTATCTGTTGCTATATAGGCGTCGTAATCTGTTTTTGCACTAGGTCCAAAAACAATTGTTGCACCTGTTTTTTTTGCTAAATCGACATGGCCAGAAACAAAATCTGCATGAAAATGTGTTTCAAAAACATATTTGATTTTAGCATTTTCTTTATTTGCTTTGTCAACATATTGTTGTGTTTCACGTAATGGGTCAATTATTGCAACTTCGCCATTAGATTCAATATAATATGCACCTTGAGCTAAACAACCTGTATAAATTTGTTCTATTTTCATTTTATAAACTTTTTCATTTCTGCGAAATCGAAAATCATTTCAACATAATAATCATTCAAAAATATGAAACCAAATTGGTCTCATTTGTGACTTTTGTCACATTCCTTTAATTGGTTTCTTTATATATTATATAAACTGCCATAATTAATGTGAAAAATCCGAAGCTTTTTTTAAGTTTTTTTCCACTTATAAATTTTGAAAGAAATACACCAATTATAATTCCAATAACAGAAATTAAAGTGAAAGTAAGTAGAAATATCCACTCAATTTCGAGGGTTTGTATATCGCCAATAAAGCCTATTAACGAATTAATAGTAACGATAATTAATGAAGTTCCTACGGCTTTTTTCATAGGGATATTTGCCCAAAGCACAAGTGCAGGTACATATAAAAATCCGCCTCCAGCACCAATTAGTCCTGTAATAGTACCGATTATTAACCCTTGAATAAAGGTTTTGTAATACGCTTGTTTTTCTGTTATAACATCTGGTTCTTTTTTGTTTTTTATCATAGAAATGGAAGCCAAAAGCATGATAATGGCAAAAAATACCATGATACTCATTTCTTTTGTTAAAGAGAAACTCCCTATGGTAAAAAGGGTGTCTGGAATGCCTGGAACTAAATATCTACGTGATAAATAAACGGCTATAAACGATGGAAAAGAAAATGCTAAACCTGTTTTAAAATCGACTAAGCCTTTTCTATGTTTTTGGTACGTACCAACCATAGATGTTGTGCCAACAACAAATAAGGAATATGCTGTAGCAATAATGGGGTTATAGCCTAATAAATAGACTAATAAAGGTACGGTAAGTATGGAGCCACCACCTCCAATTAGCCCTAAAACTAAACCAACTATTAATGCACCAAAGTATCCTAAAAGTTGTGTAGTATCCATTTAATGAGGTAATTTGTCTTTTAAAATACCGTAAATAAATGTACCCAATAAAGCGGCAGCTATTACAATAAGCATACTAAAAACACCAGTGCCTAACAATATATACATTGGTCCAGGGCATGCGCCAATAAGTGCCCAGCCAAATCCGAAAATAGTGCCACCAACAATATACCTAATGAGTCCGTTGTCTTTTTTGGGAACAATAATATCTTTGCCTTTAATACTTTTTATATATCCCTTTTTTGAGATTTGTATAAACAGAATGCCTGTTGCTATTGCTGTTCCTATTATACCATACATATGAAAGGATTGAAAACGAAACATCTCATAAATACGATACCAAGAGACGGCTTCAGATTTAACTAGCACAATACCAAAGAAAATACCAACTAATAAAAATTTAAAAAACTTCATAACTAAAAAATTAAAGGTAAAAGAAGGTTAGTCATAATTAATCCGCCAATAAAAAAACCAATAACGGCAATTAGCGATGGTTTTTGTAAACTACTTAAACCGGTAATGGCATGACCAGAAGTACAGCCGCCAGCATATCTTGTACCAAAACCAACAAGCAACCCACCAATAATTAATAATAGTAAGCTTTTTGAGGTTAATGTTTCTAAACTGAATATTTCGTTTGGTACTAATGTTGCGCCGGCATTTTTAAATCCCATTTGTTGTAATTCGGAAATGGTTTCTGGATTTAAGTCTGTAGCTACATCATTGGATAGGTATTGTGTTGCAATGAAACCGCCAATAATAGCTCCTAAAACGACCATTAAATTCCAAATTTGATCTTTCCATTTGAATTTAAAAAAATCTGAAAATTTGCCTGCCCCTCCTATTGTACATAGTGTTTTGAGGTTTGATGACATGCCAAAAGTTTTTCCGAAATAAAGTAATAATGCCATTACTAAGGCTATTAATGGTCCTGTAATATACCAAGGCCAAGGATTTAAAATGTATTCCATAATTTGTAAATTAAAGAGGCAAAGATAAATTGATTATAGTTTTACTTTGCAATAAATGTTACTTAATGTGTTTTAATTGCTTGTTATGGTATGCGTGTGTTGCGTTAAGGGATTGAACGGTTCGACTACACTCACCACAGGCTAAATGTTTGAAATCCTTTTTGCTTTTTTGTAAAAATATTGAGTAGTGAAAGTCCGACCTTTAGGTAACGCCCAAACGTGATGTTATAAAACTTCAATTTTATTTCTGCTTAACTTGATTTTTTTATCGTTTTCGAATTGTTTGAGAAGTCGCGAAATTACAACACGAGAGGTGTGTAAATCTTCTGCAATATCGAGGTGTTTTACAATAATGGTTTTGGAATTGTTGAGCTTTGTTTTATTAATTAAGTATTTATATAAGCGCTCATCCATTCTCATAAAGGCTAGATTATCAATAGTTTCTAGCATTTCGTTAAATCTTGTTTGGTAGCTTTCCAGAATAAAATTTCTCCAACTCTCGTTATTGTGAAACCATTTTTGCATAACGTTAACTGGAATCATAATTAAGCTTGAGTCTTTTTCTGCAACAGCACGAATTTTACTTTTTGAAGCTCCCATGCAGCAGGTAAGCGACATGGTACATGTTTCTCCAGATTCTAAAAAGTAAATGAGTAGCTCGTTACCATCATTATCCTCTCTAAGTATTTTTATGCTTCCACTTAATAATAGTGGGATATAGTTTAGCGTTTGATTAATATCTATTATGATATCTTGCTTTTTAAAGGTTTTAAAAATACCTGATAAATAGATTTCTTCGATAAGATTATCATCTAAAAGATGATTAAATTTTTGTTGTAATAATTGCTTTGACATATTCAAAAGTAATGAATTACAAATTTGAAATAAATATTTGGTACAGTTTTAATAAAAATACTATATTTGCACCCACAAAAAAGGCCTCGTGGCGCAACTGAATAGCGCACTTGATTACGGCTCAAGAGGTTACTGGTTTGAATCCAGTCGAGGTCACGTAATAAAAATGCAACATACTATTAGGATGGTTTGTTGCATTTTTTGTTTTAATATGCTTTTTTTAAAAATTTGTTAATTTGTATTAAGCTTTTCCTGTTTTGTTTCGCTTTTGATATGTTTAGTTTTAAATTTGCACAGCACTAATCAATAATAAAAATAGATGTCGAAATTATTTGCTTTAAAAGGGAAAATTCAAAATTACGCTTGGGGTGGAACTAAATTTATTCCAAATTTATTGGGAATTGAAAGCAATCACGATAAATGTGCGGAATATTGGTTAGGTGCTCACGTAAACGCACCTTCTGTAATTTCTACTGCGAGTGGTGGTCAAAACTTAGATAGTTATTTGGCATCTCATAGTATAGAAAGTTTAGGAATAGAAGTTGCTAAAAACTTTGGTCGATTACCTTTTTTATTTAAAGTGTTAGATGTAAATGATATGTTATCCATTCAAGTACATCCAACAAAAATAGAAGCTGAAAAAGGGTTTAAGCGAGAGAATGAATTAGGAATACCATTAACAGCATCTCATAGAAATTATAAAGACGATAACCACAAACCAGAAATTATGGTGGCACTTAGTGAGTTTTGGTTGCTACACGGGTTTTTATCTAAAGATAAATTAAACGAAAGATTAAATGAAACCCCAGAGTTTGTTAATTTATTACCAGTTTTTAAAACTGAAGGTTATTTAGGTTTGTACAAAAAAGTGATGGAGCAATCTACTGAAGAAACCAACCGTATATTAACGCCGTTAGTAAACCGTATTATGCCTCTGTATTCTGAAGGAAAACTAGACAAATTGAGTCCCGATTATTGGGCAGCAAAAGTGGTTGATACAGCTCCAGATAAAAATATTTTAGACAAGGGGATTTACTCCATTTATTTTTTTAATATAGTTAAAGCAAATAAAGGAGAGGCTATTTTTCAGGATGCCGGAATTCCGCATGCGTATCTTGAGGGGCAAAACATGGAGCTTATGGCAAATTCAGATAATGTTTTACGCGGCGGATTAACACCAAAGCACGTTGATGTTCCTGAGTTATTAAAGCATATTGCTTTTGAAGAAACTATACCTAATGTAATGCAAGGAAATTTACAAGAAGATAGTATTGAACGCATTTATAAAACGCCAGCACCAGATTTTGAATTGAGTAAAATAGATTTAAAAAAATCTGATACTTACAAATCTAAAGCAAAAACAGCTCAAATTTTAATTATAATTGATGGTGAAGCAGAAATTGTAGAAGGCGATAATGTGTTAGCTATTGGTAAAGGCGAATCGGTTTTTTTAGAAGCAGATTGTAAATATAGTATATCTTCAAAGTCTAATGCAACTCTATATAAAGCGACTACACCTTAAAAGCTGTATTAACTTAATCTAAAGCATTTTTTGTTACATAAACACGCCAACCAAAAATTGCCATTTGTAGTTTTGTGGCTTTAGCTAAATCTAATCGTTTTTTGGTATAACTTGGTAATATTGCTTTATTAACCTTGGCTAAAAATTTGAATACTTGCTTTTTCATGTTTTAATCCTTCAATAAAGGTAAAAGTAGTAAAACTTATTCTAGACTAAGCTTTACTTTTTTTGAAATTATATAATCGAAAATATAATGAAGATAATATCGACTATAATTTTAGCAAGAGTGATCATAATTTTAAGGTTTTAAAGGTTAATAATTGGTTTAATATTATCAATGTTTTTTGAAGATATATATTTGAAGTTATGTTCACCAAATGTTTTTAGCTAAACCTGTGAAATTGAATGCTATTTTGTAATCAAAAAAATGTTTTTTATTTCAATATTTATGTGACTCTCTTAATCAAAGTTTTATTATGTAATATAAAAATATGTTTATTGTTTTAATATGTAATAATTGTAGGT
>NZ_CAXIBN010000059.1:0-16905 GCF_964021735.1 uncultured Wocania sp.
GTTACTTTATCAGGAAAAATAACTGATAAGAATAGTGACTCTTTGGTTGTAAGAAATAGAACATACTCTAAAACATTAAAAGTTGGAGAAGATGGTACTTTTAAAGATACTTTAAAGGTAGAAACAGGAACTTATAACTTTTTTGATGGTAAAGAATCTACTTCAATATTCTTAAAAAATGGGTATGATTTAAACATATCTATAGATACTAAAGAATTTGACGAGTCTATAACATATTCTGGCATTGGTTCAGAATCGAGTAATTATTTAGCAAAGCAAGCCTTAATTAAAGAAACAGCTTTTCCTCCAGGTTTTTTCGATTTAGATGAAGAAGCTTTTAAAGCAAAGGTTAACGAAATAAACAAAGAATTTTCAGATTTATTAGGAAGTTTTAAAGACTTAGACTCAACACTTATTGCTAAAGAAACAGAGCAAATTAGTAAAATGCCTGAGCAAATTTTAAGTTATTACAAACAACAAAAAGAAAGAGCATCTATGATGGCTGAGCTTATTGGTAAGCCTTCTCCAACGTTTGATAGTTACGAAAACAATGCTGGTGGCACAACATCTTTAGTCGATTTAAAAGGAAAATATGTTTATGTAGATGTTTGGGCGACATGGTGCGGACCATGCAAAGCAGAAATTCCATTTTTAAAAGAAGTAGAGAAAAAATACCATGACAAAAATATAGAGTTTGTTAGTATTTCTGTTGATAAAGCCAAAGACCATGACAAATGGAAAACTATGGTAGTCGAAAAAGAATTAAGCGGTATTCAATTATTTGCAGATAAGGATTGGAGCTCAGATTTTGTTAAAGGATATGGTATAAGAGGTATTCCACGCTTTATACTAATTGACCCAACTGGCAATATAGTTAATGCAGATGCACCAAGACCTTCAGATCCAAAACTTATTGAAGTATTTGAATCACTAAATATATAGTAGAGTTAAAAAGCTAAAAGTTGCAATCTAAAAAAGTTATTTTTTAGATTGCAACTTTTTTATGTCTATGCTTTTGGTGAATCATCTTCTTCTTTTTGAGCTTCTTCGGGTTGCTTAAACAAATCTATAAAAGCCTCTCCTAAGTAATCGATAACATGACTTGCAATTAAACTTTGATACCCAAAATCTTCAACAGCAATGTCGGCAGATTTTCCGTGTAAATACACACCAAAAATGCTTGCTGCTAGCGGATTATATCCCTGAGAGATTAACCCCGTTATAATTCCTGTGAGCACATCGCCGCTTCCGGCCGTGGCTAACCCAGGGTTTCCAGTTGTGTTTACATAAAGTTTTTCTTCAAATACAGTTATAGTGTTTGCTCCCTTAATAACAACTATAGCATTATACTTCTTTGAAAAAGCTTTTACTTTCTTTAATTTATCAAAATCGTCTTTCCATTTGCCAATTAAGCGTTCTAACTCTTTAGGATGTGGTGTTAAAACAGTAGCTTCTGGTAACAATTTTAATAAGGCTTTCTTTTTAGATAATATATTAATTCCATCAGCGTCTATAACTAATGCAACCTTATTAGTTTTTAAAAATGCTTCAAATGCATTTACAGTTTTAGTATTTGTACCAACGCCAACCCCAAAGCCAATAACTGTTGGTGTTATTTTGAAATCGATTTTAGAAATTAGTTCTTCATCAACATCAGTTAAAACCATAGCTTCAGGGAAAGAAGCTTGCAAAGCATGATAACCACATTTTGGAATGTATACACTAACCAAACCTGCTCCAGCAGATAACACTGCTCTACTTGCTAAAGTTACAGCACCAATTTTACCATAGCTTCCTCCAATTATAAGTGCATGTCCAAATTGCCCTTTATGCGAAAATTTTTTTCTAGGCATATACAGAGGCAATACTTCATGTTTACCAATTAAATCTACTTCAGTTGCGGTGGTGTATAAAAATTCTTGATCTAAACCTATATCTAACACTTCCCATTGCACAGTATACTTTGCTGTTTCTGGTAAAAAGAATACTAATTTTGGAGATGCAAAACTTAATGTGTAACCAGCCCAAACCACAGCATCTTCATCTTGAGGAATTTTATCTGTACTTAATCCAGATGGAATATCGATAGCCAAAGTAAAGGCTTTAGTGCTTCTAAAATGCATGAATAAAGCTTTAACCCAATCGTCAACTGGTCGGTTTAATCCAATTCCAAAAACAGCGTCAACTATTATATCATCCTGATGTATTTCAGGAAAATCCTCAGTACAATTTAAAAGCGTTGGCCATTTTTTAGTCACATTTTTAATCCGGTCGTAATTAATTAAAAAATCTTTAGAGCGTTTATCGCTGCAATTAACAATATAGGTTTTAACATTATAACCATGTGTTATTAAATGTCGTGCAATTACTAAGCCATCACCCCCATTATTACCAATGCCACAAAACACATGTATAGGTACTTGAGCACCTTGCATACGCATGTGCATCCAATTAAAAATTTGTGTTCCTGCGCGTTCCATCAAATCAGTAGAGGAAATATTTTGGCGTTCTGAAGTTAACTTATCGCCTTCATAAATTTGTTCTTTGGAAAATATTTTCATTAGCTGATTATCATTTTTTTAATTCTTAATATGTTTTATCATTATTCTTTTGTAAAAAGAGAAGCTTCATAAGAATACTGTAAAAATATACGTTTTGTTTTTTTATTAGGCTAAAAATAATACATTTGGCTTGTATTATATATGAATATAATGAATCTTTTAAACCAAAATACATCTATCGTGTTCCCTTTTTCTACAAAAGGATTAACACCTATTTTTGGTGCTACTACAATTACTACTACCCTTTGGGGTTGCTAATTATATTATCTTCGGACTATCTTTGTAATTTTTATAATTACACTTTTTTAAACAATTTATTAAAAACATTAATTCATTAAAAAAATGAAAGTTTTAAAATTTGGTGGAACATCTGTAGGTTCTGCAAAAAACATAAACAAAGTAATACATATTTTAGATAATTATTCAAAAGAAGACAATGTAGTATGTGTAGTTTCTGCTATTGGTGGTATAACCGACAAACTACTACTTGCTGGTAAACAAGCTCAAAATAAAGACAACGATTTTTTAAACACATTTAATAATATAAAGGAGATTCATTTTGAAATTATAAATGAATTGAATCCAAATAAAAGTGAGTCTATTTTAACTAATGTTGATAATAAATTAAACCAACTCAAAAATTTATTAGATGGCATATATTTAATCAATGAATTATCACTAAAAACATCAGATAAATTAGTGAGTTTTGGAGAATCTTTATCATCTTACATAATTGCTGAAACGGTTAAAAACAGAGGATTATCGGCTGTACGAAAAAATTCTCAGAAATTAATAATTACTAATTCTAATTTCACAAAAGCAGAAGTCAATTTTAATATAACGAATACAAATATTCAAAACTATTTTAAATCTGCCGAACAACAAATCACAATACTTCCTGGTTTTGTAGCTAGCTCGACTTTAGGCGAACAAACTACACTTGGTCGAGGTGGTTCTGATTTTACTGCAGCTATCGTAGCAGCGGCTTTACAAGTAACACAATTAGAAATATGGACCGATGTTAGTGGTATGTTTACTACCAATCCAAAACTAGTAAAGCAAGCGTATCCCATAGAAAAAATTTCGTATCAAGAAGCTATGGAATTATCGCATTTTGGTGCAAAAGTTTTATATCCTCCAACGGTACAACCTGTTTTAGATTTAAACATTCCTATTCACATAAAAAACACGTTACAGCCAGAAGCAATAGGTACTATTATTTCTAATGATGAAACTAATGAAGCATCACCAGTTAAAGGTATAAGTAACATAGGCAATATTGCATTATTAACCCTTGAAGGTAGTGGAATGATTGGTATTCCTGGGTTTTCTAAACGTTTGTTTGAAACTTTAGCACAAGAAAAAATAAATGTTATTTTAATTACACAAGCATCATCAGAACATTCTATTTGTTTAGGGATTGATGAAGCTGATAGCAAAGCTGCAAAAAGAGCCATTGATGCTACTTTTGAAAATGAAATTACACTTCATAAAATAAATCCTATTATAGTGGAAATAGGATTATCTATTATTGCACTTGTAGGAGATAACATGAAAAACCATCAAGGGATTAGCGGTAAAATGTTTAGTAGTTTAGGTAAGAACAATATTAACATTCGTGCTATCGCTCAAGGCGCATCAGAGAAAAACATATCAGCGGTAATCTTAGAAAAAGATGTAAAAAAAGCTTTAAACACATTGCACGAACAGTTTTTCGAAACACAAACAAAACAACTTAATGTTTTTATAACCGGTGTTGGTAACGTTGGTGAGCGCTTAGTTGAACAAATTAATAAGCAAAAAAAATATCTAAAAGAAAATTTAAAAATCAACTTACGTGTTATTGGATTATCGAATTCAAGAACTATGATTTTTAATGAAGAGGGTATTAATTTAAAAACTTGGAAAGAAAAACTAGCAAGTGGGGAAAAAGCAACATTAAATGGCTTTTTTAAAAAAACTAAAGCATTGAATTTACGCAGTAGTATTTTTGTTGATATAACAGCAAATAAAGAAGTTGCAAATTTATATGCTAATTACTTAAGAGAAAGTATTGGTGTAGTGGCGTGTAATAAAATTGCATGCTCAAGCAATTACGAAAACTATAAATTATTAAAACGTCTATCACTTAAATATAATGCCCCCTATTTGTTTGAAACTAATGTTGGTGCTGGATTACCAATTATAGATACGCTAAATAATTTAATTGCTTCAGGCGATAAAATCACCTCTATTCAAGCTGTGTTATCTGGTAGTTTAAACTTTGTTTTTAATAATTTCAATGATACTACAAAGTTTTACAATGTAGTTAAACAAGCCGCTGCCGAAGGTTACACAGAACCAGATCCAAGAATTGACTTAAGCGGTGTAGATGTCGCTAGAAAAATATTAATTTTAGCTAGAGAAAGCGGTATGGAAATGAACTTAGAAGACATTGAAAACACCCCATTCTTATCGGAATCTGGATTGAAAAGTAACTCTGTCGATGATTTTTACCAAACACTAATTGATGATGAAACACATTATCAAGCTTTATATGCTTCAGCGAAAGTAAAAAATTGTCAACTAAAATATGTAGCCCAATTAAATGAAGGTAAAGCCAGTGTTGGTTTACAAGAAATTCCAGAAGGACACCCTTTTTATAATTTAGAAGGTAAAGATAATATTGTAATGTTTTACACCCAACGTTACCCAGAACAACCAATGATTATTAAAGGTGCTGGAGCTGGAGCCGATGTTACGGCTTCGGGTATTTTCTCGGATATTATTAGAATTGGAAATGATTAAAAAGACCAAAGAATAAAGAAAAGAGAACGAAGACCGTTTTATATAAGTCTATTTTCTCTTCTCTATTTTCTTATATCTATAAAAATATGAACGAAATAAAGATATTTTCACCTGCAACAGTTGCCAATGTCGCCTGTGGTTTTGATGTTTTAGGTTTTTGCTTAGACACCGTTGGTGATGAAATGGTAATTAGAAAAATAAACAAAAAGGGCGTTTTTATAACTAAAATTAAAGGTTTTGATTTGCCTTATGAAACCGAATTAAATGTAGCTGGTGTCTCTGCTTTGGCAATGTACGAATCCGCAAAACCAGATTGCGGATTTGAGATTGAAATCTATAAAAACATAAAGCCAGGAAGTGGTATTGGTAGTAGTGCCGCTAGTGCAGTTGGTAGTGTTTTTGGAATGAATGAGCTTTTAGGCAAACCATATAACAAAACCCAGCTTACAGAATTTGCAATTAAGGGCGAAGCCTTAGCTAGTAAATGTGAGCATGCCGATAATTTAGCACCAGCTATTTTTGGTGGCTTTACCTTGGTTAAAAGCGTATCGCCTCTTGAGGTTTTACAAATTCCAGTACCTAATAATTTGTATGCTACTATTATTCATCCGCAAATTGAAATAAAAACTTCTGAGGCTAGAGCGATACTTCCTAAACAAGTTACGCTTCAAGATGCCATAACACAATGGAGTAATTTTGGAAGTTTAATTCATGGTTTGCACACCAACGAT
Source organism: uncultured Wocania sp. (assembly GCF_964021735.1). Taxonomy (NCBI): domain Bacteria; kingdom Pseudomonadati; phylum Bacteroidota; class Flavobacteriia; order Flavobacteriales; family Flavobacteriaceae; genus Wocania; species uncultured Wocania sp. The sequence goes on from NZ_CAXIBN010000059.1 coordinate 6,080, forward strand.
TATCAATTAATTAAAAGATCCTTACACGATGTCATTATAGAACCACATAGAAGTAAATTGATACCTTATTTTAAAGACGTAAAAAAAGCGGCTTTAAAAAATGGTGCTTTGGGTTGTGGTATTTCTGGATCTGGACCTTCAATTTTTTCTTTATCTGAAGGAATAGAACAAGCTAAAAATGTGAAAGATACTATAAAAGAATTATACTCTAAAACAAATATAGTGTTTGATGTTTTTGTGTCAAAAATTAATGCTGAAGGAATAAAAATAATAAATTAATTCAGTCATGACGAAGAGGTACGACGTGGTAATCTTTCTAATTCTTAGCAGATTGCCACAGCAAATAAAAATTTGCTTCGCAATGACTCAAAACTGAAATTACCAATAAAAATGAATTATTATAGCTTAAATAAAAATGCCCCAAACACATCATTTAAAGATGCTGTTATTAAAGGATTAGCGCCAGATAAAGGATTATACTTCCCAGAAACCATTACACCTCTACCTAAATCATTTTGGAATAATTTCGATAATTTATCGTATTCAGAAATCGCATTTGAAGCCATAAAACAATTCGTATCTCCAGAAATACCTGAAGCAACTTTAAAAACAATAGTAAAAGAAACCTTATCGTTTGATTTTCCAGTAGTAAAACTAAATGATAATATTTCTACTTTAGAGTTATTTCATGGTCCAACCATGGCTTTTAAAGATGTCGGTGCACGTTTTATGGCGCGTTGTTTAGGCTATTTTAATAAAGACAACACCAACGAAGTTACTGTTTTAGTAGCCACATCTGGCGATACTGGTGGTGCTGTAGCCAACGGGTTTTTAGGTGTAAAAGGTGTAAACGTAGTTATACTCTACCCTAGTGGAAAAGTTAGTGATATCCAAGAAAAGCAATTAACTACTTTAGGTCAAAACATAAAAGCATTAGAAGTCAACGGTACGTTTGACGATTGTCAAGCCATGGTTAAAACCGCTTTTTTAGATGATAGCTTAACAAGCAACATGCAACTTACTTCTGCTAATTCTATAAATGTAGCACGTTGGTTACCGCAATTATTCTACTTTATGTTTGCTTACAAACAATTGCATAACAAACATAAAGATATTGTGTTTTCTGTACCTAGCGGAAACTTTGGTAATGTATGTGCAGGCATGATGGCTCAACAATTAGGCTTGCCTGTAAAGCATTTTATAGCTTCCAATAATGAAAATAATGTGGTAACACGTTATTTAACTTCTCAAGTATACGAACCAAAACCATCAGTACAAACCATTAGTAATGCTATGGATGTTGGTGCGCCAAGTAATTTTATTCGTATTGAAGAAATCTATAAAAACAACTTTGATGCATTGAAAGGAAATTTATCATCATATAGTTTTTCTGATGATGAAACCAAAGAAGCTATGATTGAAATTTACAACAATTATAACTACGTTGCAGACCCACACGGAGCAGTTGGATATTTAGGCTGTAAAGCTTATTTAAGCGGCAATCCGAATGCGCATTGTGTGTTTTTAGAAACCGCACATCCTACAAAGTTTTTAGATGTTGTAGAAACTGTTATTAAAGAAGAACAGCCTTTACCAGAGCAAATACAAGCTGTTATGGGGAAAGAAAAAGTAGCTATTAAGATTTCTACTTATGAGGATTTAAAAATATTTTTGTTGAAGTAAATACTACAAGTGAAATTATATTCATAAAATATTTTAAATATGTCAACTCATATTTATTCAATGAGATTAATGGTTTAAATTTTGCTATGTACTAAATATTCTTTCGTAATTTGCATTAAGTTATTCATTATAGCTTAATTTGATGAAGTATAGACATTCAATTGTATTTCGATTAGCACTTTTTTTTACGGGATTAATCATCTTTTCTATTTTACTATCAGGCTATTTGGTATTTAAAAAATCATCCCATGTGATTATTGAATATTCCAAAAAGCGAATGGTATTTGAGTCTGAACTTGCGGAACAAGCTTTTTATGCTTTGCTAGGAGAAGTTTCTAATGATATAGCCGTAATAGCTTCAAGTCCATCTTTACAAAATTATGTGCTTGGCGATTTCTCAAAGAAAGCTAATAAGGATATCAATCAGTTGTTTAGCACAGTTCTTAAAAATAAAGCTTCCTATTTTCAAATTAGATATATAGGTACAAAAAATAACGGTGAAGAAATTATCCGTTTCGATAAAATAGATGGCAAAATATTAAAATCCAATGATTTACAGAAAAAGGGTGATCGAGATTATTTTAAAGAGGCTATTGGCATAAAAAAAGGGGAATTCTATTTTTCCAAAATCAATTTAAACGAAGAATATGGAGTCATCAGTCTACCCTACACACCAACATTAAGAGCAGCAAGTCCCATTTTTAATGTATCCAATAAAATTATTGGAATTGTTATTATAAATGTGAATTTAAATAAATTTTATAATATTCTTAATAAAATATCTAACGAAGAATCTCAACTTTATTTAATTAATTCTGAAGGTGAATATTTATATGCACCTGAAAAGAATAAAGAATTTGCTTCTCAAAAGAATAAGATCTATAACTTTTATGAGGATTTCAGTGTTGACTCTAACACCATCATAAACTCTGAAAACAAAAGTGACAATTCAACAAAAATATTAGGTAATGGTGTGCTTAGCTACATAAAAGAATTAAATTATTTTCAGGAAAAGAGAAAGATTTATTTGATTTCAACCATAAAACAAAATGTGCTTCTCAAAAGTGCCCAATCTGTTAGAAGCGACAGTATTCAAACATTGCTATGGGTGTGTTTAATTTCCATTTTGGTTTCTTGGCTTTTTGTAAGCTTCATTTCAAAAAAAATTAACCAAGTTACCAAAGCCATTAGTAACTACGATAAAGGGTTAGCTGTTAATATCGAACTTCCAATAAATAGAAATGATGAAATAGGTATTTTAGCTAGGGCATTTGATAAAATGAAAACCAAAATTGACCAAAATTTAAAAAAACTCAATACAGCTCTTGAAAAAGAAAAGCAAGCAAAACAACAACGGGATGAGTTTTTGCAAAATATGAGCCACGAAATGCGAACGCCGCTTAATGCCATTTTAGGACTTAACCAATTGCTACGTAAAAACACACCGTCAGATGCGCAATTGCCTATAATTGGAGCGTTGGAACGTAGTTCTAATAATTTAGCTGGTTTAGTTTATGATGTTCTAGACCATAAAAAGCTTGTTGAAGGAAACTTGAATATTAAATATCAGCCCACCAATATATGCCAACTCTTGAAGGATATACATTCAAGTTACCGCTATGAAGCCATACAAAAAGGTTTGTCGTTTAATATTGAAATAGAGGAACAACTTGAAAATGAAACTTTTCAAACAGATCCGTTACGCTTGTCTCAAATTATAACCAATCTAGTAGTAAATGCCATAAAATTTACTTTAAATGGAAATATTACTTTGCATGCTGCCATTGTAGAGCATAACGGAAAATTCATAGAAATTAGAGTTACAGATACGGGTATTGGTATTTTACCTGAGAATATCAACAAAATAAACAATCGTTATTTTCAAGAAAGCGACTATATATCAGGACGCTATGGGGGGTATGGTCTAGGTTTATCAATTGTTAAACAACTAACTAACTTGTTTGGAGGCTCTTTTAAAGCCAAAACAAAAAAAGGCAGTGGATCAGAATTCTATGTTAAGCTTCCTGCCATTCCTTCAACTTTAAATAAAAGTAAAAACGATAATTCATTAAAAGAAATCACCTTACCCCAGCTGGAGCATTCTTATAAAATTCTTCATATAGAAGATGATAGCTCTACATTGGAATTAATGAAGCATATTCTAGAAGATAAATACATTATTTTAAAACAAGTTACAAAATTGGATGATGCTAAAGAATATTTAGCCCAAAATTCTCCTGATATAATTTTTAGCGATTTATTGCTAAATGAAACCCAACTAAAGTCAGAGCTTAAAAATTGGATAAAAACAAAAAAAATAGATTGCCCGCTTGTTTTAATTTCGGCTTTAGAACCTGAAGTCATGGCATCTATAAGTCCTATGTATTTTCAAAAACCCTTTGATATAGATCACTTAAAAGATTTTATACACAAAATATTAGGAGCTAATGAATTTTCATTACCAGATTTCTCCAATATATACAGCAATTATGATTATGATAACAGTAAGATTGTTAAAGTACTTAATTTACTTATAGATGAATTTGAAACTTACATGACACGAATCGATACTTGTATTGCCACCAAAAACCAAGACGAATGGGAAGCTATTTTACATAAACTTATAGCTCATATAAACAACTTAAAATTAACCTCTTTATTGGACGTGCTGCCCAATGAGGTTAAATCTTTAAAACAAAAAAACGCCCAAAAAGTATATAACACATTTGCGTATTACCTTTGTTGTTTTAGATTAGAAAAACGTATTAATTTAAAAGATTGATTTTTTTCAACACCTCTTTTTCATAACTCTGGCTTACTGGAATATGTGTATTGTTAATTTCCATAAAATTATTTCCAATAGTACTTATTTTATTTAAATTAACAATATATGAACGATGTACCCTTTGAAAATAATTTGGTAATTTAACTTCTAAATCTTTCATAGTCATTAAGGTCAATATTTTACTATTGTTACTGAAAACCGAAATATAATTAGCCTCAGATTTAAAATAAAACACTTCTTCTAAATTAATTTTAACCAATTTATTTCCATCTTTAACAAATAACCTATCCGCCTTGTTTTTATACTTTGAAATAAAATTATTAACCTTCTGAAAGCCTTTAAAAAACCTAGGAAAATTAATTGGTTTAACTAAAAAATCAACTATTTGATTGTAATTATAGGAATCTGATGCAAAGTTTTTATTTGAAGTTATCATTATAACAGCTGCGTTTTCGTCCACGATTTTCAAAATATCTTCCCCTGTTATATCTGGCAAATTGTAATCCAATAAAATGATATCAAAATGGGATCGATTTAAAATATTTATTGATTCAAACCCCGAAGTTGTAGTTACTACACTGGTAATTTCATCAATCTTATTGCAAAAATGCTCAAGCAAGTCACACATTAAAGGATCATCATCTATTATAAGGCATGTCATAGTTTTATCAAATAAATTACATGTTTCGTCAAGCAATATAATTAAACCGTACAATAAAAAAACATAATAAAGAGCAAAAGGTTAATATTGAAATATAAAAACCACTAAAAAAATTATGAAATTAAAAACCATTCCATTAGCCATTATTGCATGTTGTTTCTTCTTTTTCACGAATTGCAAAGATAATTCTAAAAGTAAAATGGCTAAAAACATTGTCAATAAAACAGAACAACCAAAAGGAGAAAACAATGTGGCTTACCAATGGGCTTATTTAGCACTGGAAGGCACTGCAAACGATACTGATAAATTTAAACCAAGACCAACTATTACTTCTAGGTTTTTAGGTCTTATTTTTACCTCTATGTTTGATGCTTGGACCAGATATGATGATAAAGCTAATCCTGTATACTTATCAGATGTCCCGCGTCAATCAGAAACAGAAAGAACATTAATAAATAAAGAAATAGCTGTTAGCTATGCGGCTTATAGAGCTCTAAACGAATATTATTTTTCAGATAGTATCATGTTTAGAAATAAAATGATAAAACTAGGATACGATCCTGATAATACTAGTCTAGATCCTAATACGCCAGAAGGTATTGGTAATTTAGCAGCAAAAATGGTTATTGAAGCACGTAAGACAGATGGATCTAATCAATATGGCGAGGTAGAAGGTTCTATGGGCAAACCTTATTTTGATTATACGGGGTATACCCCTGTAAACGATGTTGATAATAATGTTGACTTAAACAGATGGCAACCTAAACTCTTTTCAGATGGCAAAGGCGGTAAGTTTGCTCCTGGGTGTTTAACACCATATTGGCAAAAAGTGAAACCTCTTTTATTGAATTCAGCAAATCAATTTCGTCCTGGTCCGCCACCTATGGTAGGCTCAGAACAATTAAAAAAAGAAGTTCAAGAAGTTATAGAACTACAAGCTAATTTAACTCCAGAGAATAAAGCCTTAGTAGAATTTATGCGTGATGGACCAAAATCTGTACAGCAAGCTGGACATTGGCTTAAGTTTGCTCAAGATGTTTCTAGAAGAGACCATAACACTCTAGATGAAGATGTGAAAATGTATTTTTTAGTGGAATCTGTTGCTATGGATGGTTTTATAGCTTGCTGGGATTCTAAAATGTTTTATGATTATGCCCGTCCTTATGCCTTAGTACATGACTACTATCAAGATCAGATTATCAAGGCCTGGGGTGGGCCAGAAAAGGGCATGACTCAACTTAAAGGACAAGAATGGAGACCTTATTCTCCAGATACTTTTTTATGTCCTCCTTTTCCAAGTTATGTTTCTGGCCATAGTACAATAAGTGGTGGCTGTGCGGAAGCGTTAAAGTTGTTTACAGGTGATGACAAATTCGGATCGGAGGCTGAATTGATACCAGGTGCACTTACTGAACCAAATAACCTTGGCAATCCTGTAATTCTTAAATTTCCAACATTTACTAAAACTGCAGAAATGGCAGGCATCTCTAGAGTAATGGGGGGCTATCATATTCAAGCAGATAACATCGAAGGCCTTAATTTAGGGCGTAAAATTGCACGTTATAACTATAAAAAATATCTAGAGCTTGTAGGTGAATAAAAGCATTCAACTATTAAAATCACGTATTATTCATTTGGTTAATTAACCAAATGAATAATACGTATATAAAAATTTTATTATGGTACGTTTTATAACTAATATAAACAAAACTAGATTATTAACTATAAGCATAGGTATTATTTATTCATGGTTTGGAGCTCTTAAATTTTTTCCAGAACTAAGTCCTGCTGATACTCTTGCAAAAAAGACCATTTCATTTTTAACCATAGGAGTTTTACCAGAAATGATTAGTATTTTAACTTTAGCACTCATAGAAGTAATCATTGGATTTTTTTTAATATTTAACTTTCAACTAAAAAAGGCTATTATTATTGCTATTCTTCATTTAGTACTTACATTTATTCCTGTATTTTTTTTTCCAGATATTTCGTTTTCTAAAGCCCCATTTGTGCTAACTTTAGAGGGACAATATATTATAAAAAACATTGTCATTATTAGTGCCCTACTATTAATCTATACGTTAGATAATCATAAAACTATTGCCTAATTTATAATATTAGGGCATACTAAATAAGATGACATCAGAAAAATGAGCAAAAACTAGTTAATTTATTTATCAAAAACTAAAATATCATGCAAGTTTGCTGCTAATTAGAAAATGTTATAAACATGTTTTGGAGTGATTAATATATTAAGGAAATTAATTTACCAAAAGTTAGGCTTAAATTGTGATTTTTTTCGATATGCTCTAAAAATTGAAACTAATGACAACTTAAAAAGTTTAGTACACTAAAGTTATCTCGCACAATGCTTTTCATTATTTTTCCTTCAGCGAAAGCGATATATATAAAATTTCTATACATTTGCTTTACCAAAAATTAATAGATTTTAGTAAATGAAAAACACAGCCTTAACTCAAACTCACGAAGCTCTTGGAGCAAAAATGGTACCCTTTGCAGGCTATAATATGCCTGTGCAATATGAAGGTGTAAACGCAGAACATGAAACCGTAAGAACTGCAGTTGGAGTTTTTGATGTATCTCACATGGGTGAGTTTTTAATTGAAGGTGAACATGCCCTAGATTTAATACAAAAAGTAAGTAGTAACGATGCCAGTAAATTAACTATTGGCAAAGCACAATACAGTTGTTTACCAAATGATGATGGCGGTATTGTTGACGATTTAATTATCTATAAAATTAAAGAAGAAAGTTATTTATTAGTAGTTAATGCTAGTAACATAGAAAAAGATTGGAACTGGATTACATCTAAAAACGATGTTGGTGCTACTATGCGCGATTTAAGTGAAGACTACTCATTACTTGCCATTCAAGGGCCTAAAGCTATTGAGGCGATGCAAAGTATTACCAGCCATGATTTATCTGCTATTAAGTTTTACAATTTTGTAGTTGGCGATTTTGCAGGTGTTGAGAATGTTATTATTTCGGCAACAGGTTATACTGGTAGTGGTGGTTTTGAAATTTATTGTAAAAATGATGATGTAAAGCAAATTTGGGATAACGTTTTTAAAGCTGGTGCAGATTACGGTATTAAACCAATTGGTTTAGCGGCTCGAGATACCTTACGTTTAGAAATGGGATATTGTCTTTACGGAAATGATATTGATGACACTACTTCTCCAATTGAAGCAGGCTTGGGATGGATTACAAAATTTACTAAAGACTTTACAAATTGTAAAAACTTAAAGGCAGAAAAAGAACGTGGTGCAGAACGTAAACTCATTGCTTTTAAACTAGACGATCGTGGTATCCCGCGTCAAGGATACGATATTGTTGATGGTAACGGACAAAAAATAGGTATTGTAACTTCTGGTACTATGAGTCCTAGTTTAGGTATAGGTATTGGTCTAGGTTATGTCCCAGCTATTTTTGCTGCGGTTGATAGTAAAATAAACATTCAAATACGTAAAAATGCAGTTCCAGCAACGGTTATAAAATTGCCATTTTATAAAGGATAGAATAAATCCTATATATTATAAATGAAGGAGAAGGCGACAGAAAGTAAACATAGAATTTTAATTCTAGGGGCAAGTGGCTTTTTAGGTGGTGCTATTTACAAAGAACTCTGCTCCTATTTTAAAACCTACGGCACATATAACGTGGCCAACAAAGCCTTCGAAAAAAATCATCATTTTTTTCAGTATAATATTGAGGATGATGATGTTTACGAAATTTTAGATGCTGTAAAACCAACTATAATTATTTCAGCACTACGTGGCGATTTTTCAAAACAAATTTTAGTCCATCAACATCTTGCAGAATATGTGTTTTCAAAAAAAACAAAACTCATATTTCTATCCTCTGCGAACGTTTTCGATGCTTACAGTAAATACCCAAGTTACGAGACCGATAAAACCTTAAGCAATAGTATCTATGGCCATTTCAAAATTAAGATTGAAAACATGCTATTACGATTACCTAAAAAACAAGTTGCTATTTTAAGGATACCTATGGTTTTTGGTAATCAATCGCCTCGTATATTAGAATTTATTAATCATATTAAAGAAAAAACACCAATTGAAGTGTTTCCAAATTTAATAATGAATGTAACGACTGATACTAAAGTAACACAACAAATTCATTATGTAATAAATAGGAATAAATCTGGAGTATTTCACTTAGGAAGTAATGATTTGGTGCATCATGATGAATTTATAAAAGACATAATAAACACTTTAAACTTACCAAAAGCCATTTACAAACAAGTATATACAACTAACGACGACAGATATTTAGCTGTATTACCAAAATATAATTTACTCCCAAAAAACCTACAACTAATTAGTCAAGACATATTAACAGAATTAAAAATTTAATTGATTTTAATATTTGAAATCATTACATTGAAATTATTACCATAAAACATATAAATCATGAATAAACTATCAGATGATGATATAGAAAAAAAATTATTACACTTACCAGATTGGGAATATTATGACGATGCCATTCATGCAGAATTCGAGTTCGAAAACTTTAAAGATTGCTTTAGTGCTATGAGTAGAATTGCTTTTGAGTGTGAAGCCTTAAACCATCATCCAGACTGGAGTAACGTATATAATGTACTTACAATTTCTTTATCAACTCATGATGTTAAAGGCGTAACCGAAAAAGACTTTAAATTAGCAAAAGCAATAGAACATATTGTAGAACCAGACGAAGAGTAAAAATTAATTTCAGCAAGACTAGTAACTGTTTTGAGCACTTTAAATATTATCATTTTTAGTTGCTTTTATTTCTACTTACTTTTATTATTTTTACGCTTACATTTTAACTTAACAACAAACAACCTTACAAATTATGGGAAGAGCTTTTGAATTTAGAAAAGCAAGAAAAATGAAACGTTGGTCTGCCATGAGCAAAGCCTTTACACGTATTGGTAAAGATATTGTAATGGCTGTAAAAGAAGGTGGTCCAGACCCTGATAGTAATTCGCGTTTACGTGCCGTTATACAAAACGCAAAGGCAGTAAACATGCCTAAAGATAATGTAGAGCGTGCTATAAAAAAAGCAAGCGAAAAAGGTCAAGGCGATTACAAAGAAGTTATTTTTGAAGGCTACGCTCCCCATGGTATTGCCATTTTAGTAGAAACTGCTACCGATAATAATACACGAACTGTAGCTAATGTACGTAGCTATTTTAATAAATGTGATGGGAGTTTAGGCACATCTGGATCGGTAGTTTTTATGTTCGATCATACTTGTAATTTTAGAATTAATGCAGAAGGATTAGATCCTGAAGAAATAGAGTTAGAATTTATAGATTTTGGTGCCGAAGAAGTTTTTGCTGATGACGATGGTATTTTAATTTACGCACCTTTTGAAAGTTTTGGAGCTATACAGGCTGAATTAGAAAACAGAGGTATTGAAATTTTATCTTCAGGTTTTGAGCGTATTCCACAAGTTACAAAACCATTAACAGAAGAGCAAGCTGCCGATGTTGAAAAACTATTGGAAAAACTTGAAGAAGATGATGATGTGCAAAATGTATATCACACTATGGAAGAAAGTGCCGAATAAAAAACTACTTAAAAATAAGATTTTCATCAACCTGAACTCGTTTCAGATTGACGCATTTTCTATTTATTCTTCACATAAATCAATTTAAATCGTGTA
>NZ_CAXIBN010000060.1:0-16823 GCF_964021735.1 uncultured Wocania sp.
AAGGTGTGCCACTTGAACAAATACGCAAACTAATGGGGCATAAAAAAACCGAAACTACAGAGATATATGCTTACGCAAGTGAAAATATGTTAATGGAGATTGCATTACCGATTTAAAATAAAATAAATGCATTGGACCAAAAAAGATATAGAAAATCTCAAATTAAGCAACAATTTTCACGAAACTGTAAATAAATCGAACGTTTTAAGCAATAAACATCTCATTAATGGAAAGATTTCTAAAGAAAAGGAAACTATTAAAACACTCCTTTGGGTTCTAAAACGTGAAGGAGTGGTTCAAAATTATGTTGAGGAACTTGAATTCAGTGAAGAACGTAAGTTTCGTTTTGATTGGGCATTGCCTTATGCCAAAATCGCTATAGAATACGAGGGTTTGTTTAGTAAAAAAAGCGGACACACAACGCCATCAGGTTACACTCAGGACTGTGAAAAGTATAATATTGCCCAGATGGAAGGTTGGAAAGTACTACGTTACACAGCATTAAATTATAAAAATTTAGAAAAAGATTTAAAAAAAATGTTAATTTTATAACACAATGTGTTACTTTTGATATAAATCGCGAGATACCATCAGATGTTAGATGCTGAGATTCATAACCTCACGGACAGTGGTTCGATTCCACTTCTCGCAACGGAAATCCAGCCTTTGAGTTGACGAACACAGAAGAAGGGTTGACTGCTAGGAAAGACTAGCTTTTTTTATAAAGCCATGGCAAAACGTATAATCAATAAAAAGAAATTAAAAGGACCAACTGAAAGGACTTTGATTAAATATAAATTAATGATTGATGAATGGTTAATAAACGGAAGAGTTGGAACAGAAGCTTACATAAAATACAATCCTAAAGCATCAAAACGTACTGCCGAAGTTAATTTTTTTAGAATAAAAGAACGCCCAGAAATACAAGAATATATTAAAAAGGTTGAAGCAGAAATTGTAGAACGTAATAAAGTTTCTATTGATGAATGTGTATCTAATTTAGCTAAAATGATGCGTTTTAAATTATCTGACTTATACGAAGAAAACGGAACTCTAAAAAGCATACACAATATTCCAGAAGAAACACAAATAGCTATTGCTGAATTATCAGTATTTGAAGAATTTCAAGGTATTGGAAAAGATAGAGATCTAATAGGGTTTACCAAAAAATTAAAAACTATAGATCGTAAAGGAGTTATAGTTGAACTCATGAAACACTTAGGTGGTTATAAAGAGGATAACCAACAAAAAACAGATCATACTATAAGCACTCCAGAAGAACGCGATTCAAGAATAAAAGAACTTTTAAAAATAGCAAAACAACAGGGGAAATAATTATGGGTCAAATTATTAAATCTTTAAAAACTTTAAGGTTTTCCAGAACAGATTTATCAATAGCAATTGCAAAAGACGGAAGAACCCTTGACCAGATACTTGAAGACGTTGAAAAAGAGAAAGCACTTGAGCTTGATGTTATTAATTTATATTTCAAAAAAGATTGGGGAATACAGCGAGTAGCAACCTATTTAGGAATTACACAAGCCAAAGTAATCCACATTTTAAAGTTCGATGAGCTTGGTTTAAGCTATAGAAAAATTAATAATAAAACCTAAAAAGGCTTGAATTTAAAGCAAAAAGTTATAGCATGTCACGGTAATTTAATAGCTAAATCAACAGCTTTGGTTTGCGGTTGTTCAATATCTCAAGTCTATAATATTTGGTACGAGAATGATTTGTTTACAATAAAAAAGAATGCACATAGATCTGCACCAACTTGGTAATATGAAAAGTAAGAAAATTAAAATACCAATTTACAATGGTACCCTTGTAATTTATCAAACTAAAGACTTAAAGGATGTTGAGATAAAACACGATTTAACTGATTGATCAGGATGCGATGCGATTACGTTTCAATTAAATAAAAAAAATGGATATGGAGTGTTTTACATGGCTTTTGAAAAAAAACCAACAGCTTCTATAATTGCTCATGAAAGTGTTCATATAAAAAACAAAATATTCAATCATTGCCATGTGGAGTTGGATATAAATAATGATGAACCAGAAGCTTATTTATTAGATTGGATTGTTGAACAATGTCATAAATTTTTAATAATTAAAAAATGATTAAGATTGAGGACAAAACAGTTAAACTTTATGTTGATTGTCCTTCGTGGAAAGCTCCAATTAAAGTTGATGATTTCTTAATTTATGTTGGCAAAACAAAAAGCAATAGTGTTTATCATGTGGCCAAAGTAAAATACAACCCAAAACCAGAAAAAAGAATCTTTAGATATCATGTTGAAGTTTATAAAAGTAATTTAATAACGCCTATGTATAAAAAATCGTTGCTGGACTTGACCTAAAATTAGCAAATAAGCACTAAAAATAAACCCTTTTCGAGCGTGGGGAATTAACGCTCTTAATCTTAAAATACACAGTAAAATGACAAAAGTACAAGCAACAGGAAAAGCAATGAGAGCTATTTCTAATTTAAGAACTGCCGAATCTGAAAGCGAGGTTTTAGACGCAGTTACTTTGAAAGAAGAAATTGAATGGAATTTAATTGACGATGAATTAAAGGACGAATGGAATGAAGCTTATGGTGATGCTCAAAAATATCTACCATAAAAGCTTTGGCAAAAAAGGGTTTATTTTTCTTAGGGTTAAGAAACTACCTTAGTTAAAATGCGACGACCCTAGCTATTTTTTATATGCAGTGTTGTGGTCGTCGTTTGCCAAATATTGGGAATGAGTGAGTAGTACGAGTGGCAAATGCGCCACAACATGTTTGAAAAGAGACTCATATCAGAACATGATTGTTATTAAATGGTATGATAGAAAAAAAAAGAATAAATGCCCTTAACCGATGCTCAAATATTAGAACTTGAAGAACTATTAAAACTTCAAAAAATAGACCTTCTTAATGAAGGTCTTACTCGTTTTAATGACCTTACAAACCCCAATTACAAAGTGCTATACAACGCCATTACAACTCAAAAATGGGGTTATGATGACAAAGGAAAACCAAAATTATTAAAAGGATATGCAGGAGCTGTTTTAGAGGGTGGCACTAGAAGCGGAAAAACATGGAGCGGTGTAGATACTATAATCTACCTAACAACAATTAAGCACAAAAAAGAAGGTTGTAGTATAAATATTTATCGTGAAACTTACAACGAGTTTAAAACTACGCTCTATGATGATTTTAAAACACGTTTAGACGATTTTGGATTAGACAACCCTTTTCATCGCGCTAAAGAAGTTAAGAGTTTTAGGATAGGTAAATCAACCGTTAATTTCTTAGGAGATGGCAAATTTGGGGGAGCTTGCGATTATGCATTCTTTAACGAGGTCATGTTTATAGAACACAAAGTTTTTATGCAAGTCGTTATTCGTTGCCGTTATTTCTGGTGGATGGATTTCAACCCATGCTTTACAGATCATTGGGTATTTAATAGCGTTATACCTAGACCAGATGTTATTTGGATAAAAACAACATTCTTAGATAATCCATACGTAACACCAAATGCACTTAATGAAACTTTAAATACCGAGCCTTGGGAATCTGGCACATACCAGGTAACTCCAGAGGGCGAATTGCTTTATAAGGGCAAACCTATTGATGATGCCAACCAACCGCCAATAAATCTAAAAAACGCTAATCAAAATACTATTGATGAATTCTTTTGGAAAGTATTTGGTTTAGGTTTACGCGGTGCTATGAAAGGTGTAATATTCGAGCAACTGGAATGGATCGAAAAGTTTCCAGACATGGAATATATTTATGCTAACGATTTCGGTTTTACAAACGATCCTAACGCCTTTGGCAAATACACAGAAGATGAGCATAATATTTGGGTGGAGCTATTAATTTATAAACCCATTGATACACCAGAAGAATTAGCATTAGGTTATGAAGCTTTAGGTGTTGAAAAAGATAGAATTATAGCTTGCGATAGCAGTGATAAATATTCAGGAGAAAAAGGCACCGTTGAAATGGTGAGAGGACTTAATAATCTAGGTTATAAAAATGCATTTAAAATATCTAAAACCAAAGACGTTATGTATTGGATAGCATCCGTTAAGAAAAAGAAACTGCATGTAGTTAAAAATCATCTATGGAAAGCTGTTAAAAAAGAGCGAGAAAATTATAAATTTAAAGAGATTAACGGTATTCTTATTAACCAGCCCATAGACAAACATAATCACTTTTTCGATAAATTGCGTTATGGCCATATAGCTTGGAACTCTAAACCTAAAACGCACGTTACCACACAATCATTAAGTGATATGGGTATAGATTATTAATATAAAATGATTAAATTTGAGTATGAAAATAACAGGAATATTTTTAGTGAAAGAAAGTGATACTATTTTAAAAGGTGGTATTTTGAAAATTAAAAGAAAGTATGGTAAATATGATAGAAAGAACGCTATACTAAAACTACCACCCAATAATGAATTGATGAATTATGAAAGCAAACAACCTAACCATAGACAGAATAAAAAACTGTAAATGTGTTTTTTATATCACTAGAAACGGTATTAAAATTAAAACAAAATCTTGTAATTACCACAAATAGTATAATTCACTATATTTGTAAAATACTTCAAGGACTACAGCCGTAGGCACTTATAATCAAACGGACTTTCTTCAGGACGTTTTTTCCAAAAAACAATCATGGAAGAAATAATTGCACTACTTCAAACCAATCCAACAGAAGCATTAAAAAAATTATATGCTGATAACATAGACCCAAAAGAAATTAGTGATTTACGCAAGGAGTATCACGAATTAGAACGCACCAAAAGAGATACGCAAGTTGGCAACGTTCAAAAAGATAAAACCATAGGTACAGGCGAAAAACAACGTTTAGTAAAGTCGATTAGAATACCTGTTCCATTTCAAAAAAAGATTGTTACTACATCAACAGCTTTCGAGTTTGGCGAACCAGCAACCATAATACCATCAAAAGATACAGATCTTGCACAAGAAATTATAAGACTGTGGCGCGAAAACAGGATAGATTCCAAACTATTAGAAGCAAAAAAACTACAAAAAAGCGAATTACAATCAGCTTTATTATTCGTTATAAAAGACCTTAAACCAGAAAATTTACTCAATAAAATATTTGGAATAAACACCAACAAAGAAATATCAGTACGTTTATTAAAAAATAAAAATGGGATAATGACACCCTATTATGATGCTTCAGGAGATATGACCGCTTTTATTTGGGAGTTTTCAACCATATTAAATGATAAAGAAATTAAAAATATTTGGGTTTATACCGCCGATAAAGTATATCAAATTTCTAACGAATCAGGATCCTTAAAATTAGATAACGCTCCTGCACACGGTTTTGGCAAAATACCAATAGTTTACCTATCACAAGAAAAACCAGAATGGTTCGATGTGCAAGATTTAATAGATAGGCTAGAAGTATCGCTATCTAAACACGGAAATTCCAACGATTATGCCGGACATCCTATTTTAAAGATATATGGTGAAGTTGCAGGAGCACCAGACAAAAATGATGACGGAAAAGCTTTTATACTAGCACAAAAAGAAACCCACGATGGTAAAATTATATCTTCAGATGTGGATTTTCTAACCTACGAAAACGCACCAGAATCCGTAAAACTAGAACAACAAAACCTAATTAGTTTTATATATTCCTTAACTAGCACCCCTAATTTATCTTTTGAAGCCTTAAAAGGTTTAGGTAATGGCTTAAGCGGGAAAGTGCTTAAAATGCTTTTAATAGATCCAATTTTAAAAGCAAAAATGAATGAGGGCGAAAACAGAACGATATTACAAAGAATAATTAATGTGTTTATATCTGGAACTATAACCACAACAGGCAAAAAACTTAAAAAAGATGTTTCTGAAACTTATTTCGATATCATATTCAATTCTATTATTCCAGATGATATGTCAGATATCGTTGAGTTTGTAACCAAGCTTAAAGAAAAACAATTGATAAGTTCTAAAACAGCTATTGAAACTGTTGGTTTAGTAGAAAATGCGCAAGAAGAATTAGATGCTATAAATGCAGAAAAAACAAAGCCAAAAGCAGATGGTTTTAAAGAAGAAGAAACTCTGGTTTGAAAAAAATATAACACATTGTATAATTTTATTATTTAGAATCATTCTAAATAGTGAAATTTATTTATATATTTGTGAATAAACGTATTAATCACAAATCAATTTACAATGGCAGTAAAACCAGAATTAATTAAGGCTAGACTTAAGGTTAAATATCCAAAGGCTAACTTATCCAATGACAGGACTGACGAGATATCGGCAAGACTATGTAAACTTCCAGAAGATGATGCTGACGAAACTGCAATTGATGCAGTATTAGATCAAGCAAACGACATGTTCCCTTTTGAGGACATCGCTAAAAACGATGATACCATTAGGACATTAAAAGCAAAAACTGAAAAATTTAAGACTCCAGAAGAAATTCTAGCAGAAGCAGAAGTTAAAATAAAAGCTGATGCAGAAGCAAAAACCAAAGCAGATGCGTTAAACAATGCGCCAGATTGGTTTAAAAAGTATGCGGAGGATCAAAAGAAAGAGTTGCAAAAATTATCTTCAAGTTACAACGAAATCAAAACAGGTATTACCACCACTAGCAAACAAGAGCAACTCAATAAACTTTTCGGAGATAATGAGGTGCTTAAAAATTTACCAGAAGCAATTAAAAACCGTGCATTAAAAACAGCAAACTTAGAAGCTGAAGATTTAGCATTAGAAGTAGAAACTATTGCCAAAGACTTTGAAGGATTGGCACAAACTAATGCTGATAATGGTAATTATGCTGGAATTCCTGGTAAAAGCTTCAGTAATACAGAACCTACTGATGATGAAATTAAAGAAATATTTGATTAATACTTAATCATTTAAAAACAAAAAAACAATGAGTACACTAGATTTAAGTACCACTGAAGAAGAGTTTGAAGGCGCATATGATGCAGCTATCAAACACTACGTTCATGGTAAAGAAGGTGGTTTAGTGCTTGATCTTACTGGTTTTACTGACCCTTATATTTATAAAGGTCATGGTATTATCAATGACGGCACAGCACAAGACCCTGTTTATAAGCCTCAACCAGTTGACGGCTCTGAACACGCAAAGTTAGTAGGCGTAGTACGCTCGAACACGAAAGCATCAAAACCATCAACAGGTATGATGACACAAGGAACTATTAACAGTAATGCCACAAAATACCCTTTTAACGCAAATTCTTTAGCTGCGTTACAAGCAATTGGCATTTATAATCAAGTAGATTAAAATGGCAAAGTCAATTTTTCAAGATTTGATAAGTAAGTATTTTGTTAAAACAACAAAGTATTTTTACGAAAAGATAAACGGCACAAAAGAAGAGCCTAAATATCTACACGACGAAATGTTAGATGAAGAATATTCAGATGACATGACCTATGCTTCAATTAGCGGAAATTACACACGTGTAACCGCAGATGTTGTAGCATTCGATTCTCCAGCTCCTATTAAAAGTAGAGGTTCTATTAAAAAGGCAACAGGAGACATTCCTAAAATGGCATTAAAGTATGTTTTGAATGAAAAACAAATGAATACTTTAATTAATCTAAGCCAGAAACCAGGAAGAATAAAAGAATTTTTAAAGAAAATTTTTAATGATGCTGAATCAGTTATGTATGGTATCAAAGAAAAAGTTGAGCAAGCTCATCTTTTAGGTTTTTCTGGTGGTATCACTTTAATTGAAGATGAGAATAATGTTGGTACTGGTATCCGTATCAATTACAACATTCCTGCTTCTAATCAATTTGGTGCAGTTACCAAATGGAGTGATTCTAATGCAAAACCTATTGATGATATTAAAAGAATTCTAAAACAAGCAAAAGGTAAAGGAGAATATCCTGATACTATTTGGATGGATAGCAACATTGTTGATAAAATTTTAAACAACGATCAAGTAAAACAATTGTTTGCTTTTAGTTTAAATTTTGTTGGAACAAATGTACCATCTTTAAGTCAAGATCAATTAGCAGATGTTTTTAAAAGAAACTTGAAGCTTAATCTTAGAGTTGTTGATAGAACATTTTACCATGAAAAAGATGGTAAAAGAACAACGTCTCAAGGTTGGACACCAGATATGGTTGTATTCACCACAGGTATCAAAGTTGGTGCATTAGTTTATAGCAAGTTAGCAGAATCACAATTCAAGCAGCCTCAGGTGTTGTACTCAGAACCTAATAGTTATATTTTGGTTAAAAAAGATGGTACAACAGATCCTGTTAGTGAAAGAACAGCTGGAGAAGCATTGGTTATTCCAGTACTTCAAAACGTGGAATCTTTATTCTATTTGAACACCGAAGAAGCAACAGCCTCAGAAGACGTACAAACAGAAGATGATGCTAACTACTTATACAAAGCAGTAACATATACTAAAGCTTCTGTTGTAGCAGGATTAAATGCTACTGGAGAAGTTGCAACAGCTACCATAGCACAGCAAGATGCCACTTTAGCTAAGAAAATTGATTCACTATCTGAAGAAGGTGTAGCTGTTTTTGAAGCTGAATTAATAGTAGCAGTCTAAAAACTTTGTAAATGTATAGCGAAACTTCAATATTAAGTTTAATACAGTCTGTAGGGTTTGGAGAACTAACCGATGAGTTAATTGAAATAACAATTGATGCATCACATAAAGTTGGAACTTCTGCCAGAACGTTTAAAGGTTTTCATAAGTTGGTAACGCTTGAAAATTTATATGCCACAGTAGATGTGGTTGACATGAATTCTCAAGACTTTAATAATTACCTAACACAATTGAAATCTGATAGCGCACGATCTGCATTAAACAAAATATTGAACCAACATAAATTGTATCAGGATAGTTTAGATTATTCTGATACAATTATTACCAAACTTCAATTATTTACAGAAGTTTATGGGTATCAACTGGCGTATGATGCGTTAGAACAAATGATGGTCACAAAACGAGAAAATATTGAAAGTAGAAACGCAAAATTAGCGAGTGCATCACTTAAAATGGAATTAGAAGGTGCTGTAAACGATAATGGTAAAGTAATAGTAAAAGGATTAGAAAGACGATTGTTAACCGCAGTTAATGCTGCATCTAAGATAGTATTTCCAGAACCTTTAATTGTTGATGATGCAAATGCTTGGTAATGGCAAATCATACTATTGATAACCCCGTTGGAATAGACAAAGCTATACAGCGATTGCAAAACGATTTGTTTAATGATTTAGGCTGGAGTAAGCTAGAAGTTTATGCTAGAATCTATAAAACCGAAACCAGTGGTAAAGATATACCACAACCTTATTTAAACAATGGTCAGTATTTAAAAGATGCTTTCATAAACGATAAAAGTAACGCTCATATTTTTTTTGATGTAGATGATGTTCAATCAAATGTAAGTGGTCCAAAATTCGAATGTAAAGTAAAAATTATATTCATGGTCAACTTAAAAAATCTGTTTCCTAGTGTAATACACAGAGCAGATTCAGAATGTCAATCTCAAGCATGGGAATTAGTTTATGCTAGAAAAGAATTTGATATTATAAATATCGAAACAGGTTTAAAAAAGGTGTTTAATGGTTACGATTTAAGTGGCATTAAAAAGCTAGACACACAACCATATCATGTATTTGCAATCAATACAAAGTTAAAATATCACATTAATAATTAACATTTTAATACAAAACAAAAATGATAATTCAAGAAAACATAGCCGGAACATCCGGTGTAAAAAATACAGGATCCGATAAGGAAAACCTGCCCTTGTTTACTGTGGGTTATGCGCTTGCAAAAGGATCACAGTCTTTTGCTAGTGTAGCAGCTTTCAAAACAAAGGCTGCTTGGGATGCTGCAAAATTGGCTAAAGATTTAGTTATTCTTTATTCAGTTGAGAAAGCAGAACTTGCCAATGTAGAACCAACGTTTTACGAAAGTAGAACTAGAAAAATAAAGACTAAAGACAATGTAAAAGGCCTTAAAGTTACCCATCACTTAGGCTACATTTCACATAGTGCTTTAGAATCTTATAATGCAAGTGATTACACTTATGTGTATGAGTTCACTTCAGATGGTCAAGTTAAAGGCATCAATCAAACAGATGGTACTGTAAAAGGTCAGTTATTAAGCGATTTCTTAGTAGGTCCAATTTTAGAGCCTGTTTTAGATGGTGATCCATTAAGTTCAGTAGTTGAAATGACTTATGAAAACCCAAGAGAACTTACAACTGCAGGTTGTATTGTCACTCCTGAGTTTAATATTCTTAAGTACAAAGGAATCTATCCAATAAAATTAACTATTGAAGGCACACCAACTTTAACTGAGCTTAAAGTTCGTGCAACGTACAGCAATCAAGATTTACCGTTAACAGGTTTAGATTTAACATCCTTTACAGGAAAAGTTCTTAAAGTAGATGGTACACCTCAAACACCAGACAGTGTAACAGCAGGAGCTGGTAATGATGCAAATCTTTACACATTTGTTGATGCTGATTTGGAAACTGGAACTATTGAAACCAATGTAGTTGAAAAAACGTTGGCAATGTTTGAGACTGATGAAGCAACAGTTTTTACAGTTTAAGATGAAAAGCTTTAAAAAAACAACATTCAGAGAAGGTTATAAACCAACCTTCTCTGAATTTAAAAAAAGTCATTCTAATGTTATAGCATTGGAAGATATGGCAGAAGCTTATGAAACTATTACTGGTAAAAAGCCAAATAAAAAACAATTAAAAGATATTGAAGTTAATAATAAATTAATTTTAGGTAAGGATGGGAACACTTCAACAGCAACTTCAAAGGGCAGAGAAGCTAAACCCACAACATCTAGTTGATATAATATTTAACTTTTTAGCATCTATTGAGGCAGAACTAGCTTCACTTAATAAAGATCAAATCTATAAATCAAGTATAGATATTTTTGGCAATCCTTTGGGGTATTATTCAAGAGCTACAGAGTACATAACTACTAATGATGCGCTTTTAGGTAAAGGCACCAGGATAAAAAAAGAAGGAGATCCTTATGATTTTTTACAATATGGTGAATTCCTTAAAGGTGTTTATGCAAAGGCTAGCAAAGGTTTTGTAACGTTTGGCTCATCAGACCCAAAAACAGACGATATACTTTCAAATATCAGATTGCTCAGTAAATCATTCTTTGGATTGACAGATGAGCATAAGATTGAGGTTATCCAAAATAAAATCAAACCACATCTTTTAAAAGCAACTCGATTAGAATTAGGTGTATGATTTACAATTCATTCGATACCATCCCTTTTAAGCTATTTTTAAAAGTAACGCAAACAGGTGACCTTACATTGTTGAGCGACGAAAAGAAACTTTACAATGAACTTTCTGAAGCTTGGAAACAAATCAATAGTGAGTTTAATGAAATAGATCCCAACAAAACCATTGAAAAAACTCTAAAAACACTTATTGATATTGAAGAATACACGGCACAATACAACTTTCTGGAAATAGCAGTTAAAGCGTTACGATTTGATAGGAATTTAGACATTGAGAATAAAGTTCGTGAATTGGGATTTAAACTTTGTGAGGAATCTTTTCAATACGATTTAACAGTTGTTGAAAATGAAAGTAAAATGCTTTTGGTTTTTATTGAAGAAGCAGAAGATAAGTTACCTAAAGTAGATGGAAAACGAGCTACCAATATAGATCAAGTGATACTTGGCTATTGTGCGTTTACAGGACTTCAATTTACAGATACCAACAAAATTACAGGAAACCAATACTACGGATTAAAAGAAATATTTGATGAAAAGCTAAAAGTTTTAAAACAGCAAAAGGCTAAAAACACTAAAAGAGGATAACAATGGCTGAAGGAATTATCACTAAGCAAGAATTAATCACAGAAGATGCGCTGCAATTCGGTAAAGAATATGCAGATAACGTTAAGATTGCCATTGCTTCTAATGAAGAATTAAAAAAATCTGCATTAGGTCTTTTTGAAATATATAAAAAACTTAAAGGAGTAGAAGATCAATCATCATTAAAATCCATTCAATCACAACAAATCACCTTAACCCAAAATGCAACCAAAGCTTACGAATCTCAAGGTAAAGCATTAGCAAAGGTTGATGAAGAGCGCCAACGATCACTAACCAATTTATTAAAAACAAGAAACAAACTTCAAAACTCGCAAGAATCAACCAATAAACAACTCATTAAAGAAAGAGAAACGTTAAGACTTTCTAATCTCGAAATAAAACGAAACCTAACTTTTATGGGGCGTTTAACCAGTACCAGAGATAAGGCTCTTAAATCTGTTCAAGAGTTTCAAGCAAAACAAAAGTTAGGTATAAAAGTTACCAAAGATGAGATTAAAGCTTTTAAACAAAGCCAAAAAGAATTTAAAAAATACGATGAAGCTGTAAGAAGCATCAAAAAATCTACAGGTGATTTTAAAGAAAATGTAGGGAATTATCCAAAAACAGTTGGTATAGCACTAAGCAGTATCAAGCGTTTATTGCCTATAGTTGGAGCTGGTTTTGGCTTGCGTGAAGCGTTCAATTTTACTAAGGAAGCTAGACAATTTGCTATTGAAGCCAAAGGTGTTGAGTTTGCTTTCGAGCGTATTGGCGAAGTAGGACAAGATGCTTTTGATAGAATTAAATCTTCAACTCGAGGGTTGCTTTCAGATTTAGATATTAAAAAGGCTATAGTAGGGTTCGATAATTTCAATATATCTTTAGAAGAAACCGATGTGTTAATGGAGTTTCTAGCTGTACGTTCATCGCAAACAGGCGAGAGCATCGAAAAACTTCAAAGCTCATTAAATGAAGGTTTATCTAAAGAATCTAAATTACGTATCGATAATTTAGGGATATCAACAAAAGATTTAAATGATGAACTTGAAAAAACACCAAATTTTGTTCAAGCAGTAGCAAATATTGCAAAACGAGAAGTAGCCGAAGCTGGAAGTATTTTAGATGATGCTGCCAATTCGCAACAACAATGGAATGCAGCTTACGATAATTTCCAGTTACAACTAGGTAAGGGGTTAATCGCTAAAGCTTCAGACTCTATGTATCAATTTGGCACTAACTTACTACGGGCTATTACGCCAGCTAAATCTTTGGCTAAAGAAGTAAAAAACGAGCAGTTAGAACTTAATGTTTTAGTTAATAAAATTACAGATGTTAATGTTTCGAATAAGGAAAGAGAAAAGCTTATAAATAAATTAAAAACAACCTATCCAGCATTTTTACAATTTTTGGACGATGAAAAAACGGACAATCAATCTTTATCCACTGCTTTATCTGAAGTAAACGAATTATATATTAAAAGAATTGCGCTACAATCACAACAAGACAAGATACAGCAGTTACTAGAGAAATCTGGCAGGAATTTAGGAAAACAAGCTGTTAATCAAGTAGATGTTCAAAGAGAACTTGCGGACATTAACGCCACAACATTAAAAGGTTCTATAGATTTAGCAAACAAAAGCTATGAAGAGCGTGTTAAATTAATTTCAGATGCACTAGAAAAAAATGCTGAGTTTTCTAAAAATGAAAGAACTGGTATTGTTACACCTTTAAATGATGAAGCTAAAGCTTTAAACAGGTTGCGCGCTATTAGAACCGATGAGTTTGCAACAAAAGTACAGTCTAAAAGAATTACTGAAGAACTACAAGAAGAAGAAGAACTAATGGCAGAAATAGAAGGCGTATTAGGTAATACTTTAGAAAATATAAATAAATTATTTTCTGCAAATACTGATGCAAAAAAGAAAAACAAAAAAGAAACTGAAGAACTAACTGATAAAGAGAAAAAAGAAATTGAGAGAAGAAGAAAACAACTTCAAGACGATAAAAATAACCTAAACAGACAACGCATTCAAGACAATATAAATTCAGAAACCAATATATCTAATAACGAAAAACTAAACATAGGCATACGGCTTAATGCAAATACCGAAGCATACCGCCAACGCATTAAGATTTTAAACTTTAATAAACAAGAAGCTATAAAAGAAGCTAAAGGCAGAACGTTAGAGATTACACGTTTAGAAGAAGCTTTTAATGCCGAAATACTTAAACTCAATAAAGAGCGAGAAAATGAAATAAACGCCATATTTCAAAGCGAATTTCAAAAACGAATTAACGTTATTGAAAAACAAAAAGCCATTGAAGAAAAGGCTGTAAATGACAGAATAACGGCAGAACAAAAAGCCTTTAATAATGATATTGTTGGTTTAAGTGGCGAAGCTAGATTGCAGCGTATTAAAGAGTATGAAGAAAATCTAACAAGTATAAAAAGGCATGCTGCAGAAGAACGCCTTCAAATAGAAATTGATGCTATTGAGAAAGAATTATTAAACCCTAATCTTAATCCAGAAGGGCGTTTATTACTCGAACAAATGCTTGCTAATGCCAAAATAGCATTAAGCGATCAAGTCACCGATAATGCTATTGCCAATGCCGAAAAACAAGCCGAAGCAGAACAAAAGTTAATCGACTTTAAAAATAAGGTTATTCAAGATTCTGCAAACAATATAGCCAATGCACTAGATTTAGATGCCAACAATATAGAATCATTTTTAACTAGCTTTTTAACTAAAGCAGAATCTACAGGAGATGCGATTATTGATAAGTATAACGAAGTATCACGAACCATGTCGCAAATTGGTTCAGTGGCTAATGTTACAGGCGATATTTTACAGTCTGTGTTTTCTGCTAATATTGATAAAATTGATGAAGAAATTGATGCTAACGAGGAATATTTCCAAAGACGTATAGAACTTGCCGAAGATGATAAATCACAACAAGAAGCTTTAGAACAAGAGCGCGAAATTAAACGCAAAGAGCTTGAAGAAAAAAAGAAAAAAGAACAAATTAAAGCTGCTAAATTTCAAAAGGCACAAGCTCTGTTTCAAATTGGTTTAAACACGGCTCAAGCTATTTTAGGTATTTGGGCGCAAGTACCTAAGTTCGATTTTGGGATATCAGCTGGTTTATTAACCGCTTTTGTTGGAGGATTAGGTCTTGCACAAGCAGCAGCAGTATTAGCTAAACCAATACCTAAATATCAATATGGAGCTGGTGTTAATGGTCGACCATTGCATACAGGAGGTTTAGCCGAAGTTTCAGAGGTGCGACCAGAAATTATTAAAGAACCTGGTAAAGCACCATTTATACAACGTAAAAGAGCGGTTTTAAATCTTGCAAAAGGCACGCAAGTAATTCCAGATATTAACCAATTACACGCAGCATCTATTATGTCAAGCGTGGAATCTGGTAACAATAATTTAAATGAATTTGAAACCTTATTAGCTTTTGATGCCTATCATAACGATATGATGGACGAAATGAAACGTAATACCAAAGCGGTTAAAGATTTAAAACTTTCCGTTAATGTAAGACAGCAAAAAATAGATATTCCTTACCAAATGTTTAGGGCTAAAAAAATTAAATGGAATAACTAATGGGAACATTTCAAGGACCATATCACGACAGAGTACGTTATGAATTTCAACATAAAGGCTATGGTAATCTCGAAGAGGTTAAATCTACAGATGTTATTGGTTGGAATTACGATGATAAAGAACAACACCGGCACGATGATTATGCTGGTATATTTCCAAAATTCAGTAACGCTTTAAGATTCACAGGAAAAGTAAAAGAATACATAAAAGCTATTAGAAGAATTTATGGTGTAAACGCAGAAATACGCATTATTAAAGAAGAAAAAGACGATGATGATATTTGGCAACGCATATACACAGGTTATCTTACTATAAAAACATGGGAAGAAGAAAACGGCATAGTATCTTTAAAATTTGATGCTGGTGGTTTAGAAAAGCTAATAGAAACTAGACAAAAAGACAAAGTTGAAATTGAACGCACTACCGATTTTAAAGGCAATACTATTCCGCCTTTATCACTTAAAAAATTACATCTACCAGGGCGTGGCATTTTTTTAATTACTAAGTATAAAAACGGAGATGTTAATAATGAGATAAATCTTTCAGTTGAGACAAATGCAGGTAATACTAGAAATCAAACAGGCGGTATTCCTATTAGTATTGAATCTCCATCTCACGATTTAGCAAATTCAGTTCAATTTCAAAGCACATCTACCGAGCTTAAAGGTACAACAGGCATGATGTTTTATGCTTTAAACGATAGAAAACGCCTTTTAAACATCAATCTATCTTTTAGTTTAGATGCATTTTTTCAGCAATACGAGAATGTACAGTGGTGCTTTTATCAAGTATGTTTAACCATTTATCAAAATGGTGCAAATTACGATTTAAAAGAGCGTATAGTTTTAGACGAATTAAACTCAGGATTTTCATCAGATAATCCTAAAGCTTTATATGCAAATTATGATTTTCCATTACCATCATTTACTAGAGCAATGTCAGGAAGCACCAAAAAAGATATTACACTTTTAGAAGGCGAAAGCATGGCGTTTGAAGTGTATTTAAAATCTGACATGTACAGAGACAACAATGCTGGTGTGCGCTGCTACGCTCAAAATATCGATGCTAAATTACAAATAAATGAAGATAGTAACTTTCCAGCAACCTTAACAAATGGGATATATGTTTATGAACTTTTAGAACGACATGTTGAGATAATAACAGGAAGCAAAAATAACTTTAAATCTAAATACTTTGGCAGAAAAGATTTAGGGTATGAAGAAGATGGTCCAGGAGCATACATATTTTTTGCACATGGCCATTGGATAAGACTTTTTGAAAAAGGCGACGATTTATACAAACCATTCGCCACATCATTTAAAGATGTTTTGGAAACCTTAAATGTATTAGAA
>NZ_CAXIBN010000061.1:0-16767 GCF_964021735.1 uncultured Wocania sp.
CACTAATAAAAAAATCATCATTTTCATCTTCGCATTGTGTATTCATAAAACACATAATGACTAGAATAACAAAAAAAATGTTTTTGGTAAGCTTTAGCATATCTTAAGAGTTTAGTTTTTAAATAGATGCTCAAAATACGTTTTGGTTGCGTACATAAATCTGATAACCTTTTATAAATTGAAACAAAATCAATCTGCCACTTTGTCACTAAAACATAAATTAATTGTATCTTTGCACACTTATTGACTGCTATTGGTTTCAGTATACTATGGAAAAAATTATAGACGAAAACAAACAAGGACAATCCTTAGTTTTAAAACATAAAAAAGAAAATTCACGCAAGCTTTTTATTGAAAGTTATGGGTGTGCTATGAATTTTAGTGATAGCGAAATTGTAGCCTCTATTTTAACCAATGAAGGATTTAACACCACACAAAAATTAGAAGAAGCCGATTTAGTTTTAGTTAACACCTGTTCCATTCGAGATAAAGCAGAACAAACCGTACGCAAACGTTTAGAAAAATATAATGCTGTAAAACGTGACCATAACCCTAAAATGAAAGTAGGCGTTTTAGGCTGTATGGCAGAACGCTTAAAAACTAAATTTCTTGAAGAGGAAAAAATAGTCGATTTAGTAGTTGGCCCTGATGCATATAAAGACCTACCTAACCTTTTAGCCGAAGTTGATGAAGGTAGAGATGCTATTAACGTGATTCTTTCAAAAGAAGAAACTTATGGCGATGTTTCACCTGTACGTTTAAACAGTAACGGTGTTACTGCATTTGTATCAATTACACGAGGTTGCGATAATATGTGTACGTTTTGTGTAGTACCTTTTACTCGCGGTCGAGAACGCAGTCGTGATCCACAAAGTATTATTGAAGAAATTAACGATTTATGGAACAGAGGTTATAAAGAAATCACCTTACTTGGGCAAAATGTAGATAGTTATCTTTGGTATGGTGGTGGACTAAAAAAAGACTTTGATAAAGCGAGTGATTTACAAAAAGCAACTGCTGTAAGTTTTTCTAATTTATTAGAACTTTGTGCCAAAGCGCAACCAAAAATGCGTATTCGTTTTTCAACCTCAAACCCACAAGATTTAACTTTAGGTGTAGTAGAAACTATGGCGAAATATATTAATATCTGTAATCATATTCACTTACCTGTACAAAGCGGAAGTAATCGTATTTTAAAAGCTATGAATCGCTTACATACGCGTAAGGAATACATGGAGTTAATTGATAACATTCGCCAAATAATTCCAAATTGTGCTATTAGTCAAGATATGATTGTTGGTTTCCCAACGGAAACTGAAGACGATTTTCAAGATACCGTTTCGTTAATGGAATACGTAAAGTATAACTTTGGATATATGTATAAATATTCTGAGCGGCCAGGAACTATGGCAGGACGAAATATGGAGGATGATGTTCCTGAAGAAACTAAAAAACGAAGATTACAAGACATTGTTGACTTACAGAGAATTCACAGCGAAATTAAAACTAAAGAATGGCTAAACACAACGGTAGAAGTATTGATTGAAAAAGAATCGAAAAAATCTAATTTACAATGGTCTGGTCGTACGCCTCAAAATATTGTGTGTGTTTTTCCTAAGGAAGAATTTAAAGTTGGTGATTTTGTAAATGTAAAAGTTACGGACTGTACGAGTGCAACATTGATTGGGGAAGCATTAGGTTTGAGTGAGAATAATTAATAATAATAAATAATGAGATTCCTGCATACGCAGGAAAGACAAAATATGGAATCAGTTCAAGCTATAAAACAACGATTTGGAATTATTGGTAATACAATTACACTAAATCGCGCTATCGAAAAAGCGATTCAAGTGGCACCAACAGATATTTCGGTTTTGGTTACCGGAGAATCTGGTGTTGGTAAAGAAAGTATTCCTAAAATAATACATCAATTATCACATAGAAAGCATAATAAATATATTGCAGTAAACTGTGGCGCCATTCCGGAAGGCACCATTGACAGTGAATTATTCGGACACGAAAAAGGTGCTTTTACAGGTGCAACACAAACACGTTCCGGATATTTCGAGGTGGCAGACGGTGGTACCATTTTTTTAGACGAAGTTGGCGAATTACCATTAACTACACAAGTACGCTTATTACGTGTTTTAGAAAATGGTGAGTTTATAAAAGTAGGGTCAAGCAAAGTGCAAAAAACCAATGTCCGTATTGTAGCAGCAACTAATGCTAATATGTTTGAAGCTATTAACAAAGAAAAATTTCGCGAAGATTTATATTACAGATTAAGCACTGTTGATATTCATTTACCACCACTACGCGAACGTCAAGAAGATATCCATTTATTATTTAGAAAATTCGCTAGCGATTTTGCTTTAAAATATAAAATGCCAACGGTTAAGTTAACCGATAACGCTATACAAGTATTACAAAAGCACCGTTGGAATGGTAATATTCGTCAGTTACGAAACATAGCTGAACAAGTTTCGGTTTTAGAACAAAACAGAACTATTTCTGCAGACACCTTAAGAGGCTATTTACCAACATCGGGTAGCAATTTACCTGCGATTATAAAAACTTCGAAAGCTGAAAGCGATTTTAGTAGTGAACGTGAAATTTTATATAAAGTCCTTTTCGATATGAAAAGTGATTTGAATGATTTGAAAAAACTTACTATGGAGCTCATGAAAAACGGAAACGTTAAAGATGTTGAAAAAGACCATGGGAGTTTAATTCAAAAAATTTATGGAAATGATGATGAAGATGAAACAAACTATGAAGAAGCTTTAACAGATTCTGAAGTTATATCTATTCCAGATCATTCTAAATCGCATGACGAAAACACAAACACACAAGATAAATACCACTTTGCCGAAGAGATTGAAGAAGAAGAGACCTTATCGTTACACGACAAAGAATTAGAATTAATAAAAAAATCGCTTGAACGTCACCAAGGAAAACGTAAATTAGCAGCAGCCGAATTAGGCATAAGCGAGCGCACCTTATACAGAAAGATTAAACAATATGATCTTTAAATGAGTTGGCAGTCGCAGTTTAAAATTATAACAATATAAAAAAGTTGTCGTTATAAAAATAATCCAACTGTCACACTGAGCGCAGTCGAAATGTTTAAAAAAATTTTGGAAGTTAAAATGAAATATATAAAATACATCTTTTTATTACTAACGATTGTAACATTTCAGTCTTGCGGTATATATGGATTTACGCAACCTAGCTCAATAAAAGCTGAAACATTTCAAGTTAATCGTTTTGAAAACAACTCACTTTTGGTAGAGCCTGGTTTAGAGCGTGATTTTCAAAATGCGCTACAAGATTTAATATTAGATCAAACTAATTATAGCTTAGTAACTTCAAACGCAGATTTGGTTTACGAAGGCGAAATTACAACTTATAGAGTTTCTCCAACCACAGCAACATCAGATAATAAGGCAGCACAAAATAGATTAACTATAGGCGTAAAAATTAGTTTTTACAATAAAAATAATGAAGAGGACAATGAAGAAGGAAAAAGCTTTTCGTTTTTTTATGATTACCCTGGTAGCGCACAACTTGTTGGCTCACAAAAAGCAACAGCCCACGAAGAAATTTTTGAACGCTTAACACAAGATATTATTAATGCTACTTTAGCAAAATGGTAAATTTCAGTCATCAGTTTACAGTAGCAGTTAGCAGTAACAAAACAGAGAAGATGTAATTTCGAGTAAAACGAGAAATCTCATCCCGATAAAAACAATTAAATTTGGCTTAGCCAATAATGAATAGTACAGATTATATATATATACTTCAAAAACCTCAAGCCATAACACATGAGCAAACCGAGGCTGTAAAATCTATTATTGATGAGTTTCCATATTTTCAATCGGCACGCGCAGTGTACCTTAAAGGCTTAAAAGACCAAAGTAGTTTTAAATACAATCAAGAACTTAAAACTACCGCTGCCTATACAACCGATAGAAGTATTTTATTTGACTTTATAACATCTGAAGATTTTATTCAAAATGAAATATCTCAGTTTATAAAACAAAATACCGCACATTTAAAAGATATTGATGTTACAGTTGAAGATATTTCAGTACATAAAAGTGTCGCCATTGATGAGGCGTTAAAACAACAAATTAAAGAAACTGATGGTGTTTTAGACCCCGCTTTATTTCAACCTAAAGAAAAGCGCCCTAAAAAGGCTTTTGTTTTAAACGACTCGGAGCTTATAGAAACCGTTACCAAAGAAACCAAAACGCAAGAAGCATCAGCTACCGATATTTTAAATTTAGGCAAACCTCTTCAATTTGATAAAAGAGAAACCCATTCGTTTAACGAATGGTTAAAACTCACCCGTTTTAAGCCTATTAAAAGGGAGGAAACACATGCTGTTAAAGAAGGAAAAGCAGATTCGGAGTACAGTGAAAAAGCCAAAAAATTTGAATTGATAGATAAATTTATTTCTAAAAATCCAAAAATTAATCCATCAAAAACGGCAACATCAAAAGGCAATCTTGCCAAAGCTCAAATGATACAACCTGAAGCTTTAATGACCGAGACTTTAGCACGTATTTATGTTGAGCAAAAAAACTATAAAAAAGCCATTCAATCTTATAAAATTTTAAGTTTGAAATATCCAGAAAAAAGTGGTTTCTTTGCAAACCAAATTAAAGCAGTAGAACAATTACAAGAACAAAATAATTAAAGAATAATAATGAGTACGTTTACAATATTTTTAGCATTAATCGTAGTCGTAGCATTTTTACTAATCGTAGTAATTATGGTGCAAAACCCAAAAGGTGGTGGATTATCGTCTTCTTTTGGTGGCGGTGGAACACAACAATTAGGCGGTGTAAAAAAGACAACAGACTTTTTAGACAAAAGCACATGGACTTTAGCAACACTACTATTAGTTTTAATATTATTATCTAATGTAGCCATTAACCGAGGTGGAGACAGTATAGAATCTAAAGCATTAGATCCTGATGCCACAACAACGCAACCTTTACCAGCTGCAACACCGCTACCTACAACAACAAATAACACAGCTACTCCTGCTGATTCAACAGGACAGTAAAATAAAACATAATAAAGAAACAAAAATGCCAACTCAACCAGTTGGCATTTTTTGTTTCTGCAAGTTTGTCAGTTAAAAGGCATTGGCACATTTTTAGCATAACGCTTAAGCGTTAAACATAATTTAATTAATTAAAAAATAAAAATCACAAATGAGCTTAAACATTAAACCATTAGCAGACAGAGTTGTTATAGAACCTGCTGCTGCTGAAACAAAAACAGCTTCAGGAATTATTATTCCAGATAACGCTAAAGAAAAACCACAAAAAGGTAAAGTTGTTGCCGCAGGTAAAGGCACTAAAGATGAACCTATTACCGTAAAAGTTGGCGATACTGTTTTGTATGGTAAATATGCAGGAACAGAGCTTAAACTAGAAGGTAAAGATTATTTAATTATGCGTGAGAGCGATATACTAGCAATTGTATAACAATTACTAAATTTCAAAAAAACAATAAACAAATTATAAAAACCTCAAATTAAAATACAGTAATTCCTTTCTTGGAATTTAGTTTTGAGGGTTTAAAATTTTAAACAAAATTCATTATGGCAAAAGATATAAAATTTGATATTGAAGCACGTGACGGTTTAAAGCGTGGTGTTGATGCATTAGCAAACGCAGTAAAAGTAACATTAGGCCCTAAAGGACGTAACGTTATTATTAGTAAATCATTCGGAGCGCCACAAGTAACAAAAGATGGAGTTACCGTAGCAAAAGAAATTGAATTAGAAAACGCACACGAAAATATGGGTGCGCAAATGGTAAAAGAAGTTGCTAGTAAAACCAACGATTTAGCTGGTGATGGTACAACAACTGCTACCGTTTTAGCTCAAGCTATCGTTAAAGAAGGTTTAAAAAATGTTGCTTCTGGCGCAAATCCTATGGATTTAAAACGTGGTATCGACAAAGCGGTTACAGCGATTACAAAAGATTTAGAAAAACAAGCTAAACAAGTTGGTAATTCTTCTGAAAAAATAAAACAAGTAGCTGCCATTTCTGCTAACAATGATGATACCATTGGTGAGTTAATTGCTACTGCTTTTGGTAAAGTTGGTAAAGAAGGTGTTATTACTGTTGAAGAAGCTAAAGGTATGGAAACATACGTTGATGTTGTTGAAGGAATGCAATTCGATAGAGGCTACTTATCTCCTTACTTTGTAACTGATGCCGATAAAATGATAGCTGATTTAGAGAATCCGTACATTTTATTGTTCGATAAGAAAATTTCTAACCTACAAGAAATCCTTCCAATATTAGAGCCAGTTGCTCAATCTGGTCGTCCATTGTTAATTATTGCAGAAGATGTAGACGGACAAGCCTTAGCGACATTAGTAGTTAATAAATTACGTGGTGGACTTAAAATTGCTGCTGTTAAAGCTCCAGGTTTTGGAGATAGACGTAAAGCGATGTTAGAAGATATTGCCATTTTAACTGGTGGAACTGTAATTTCTGAAGAAAGAGGATTTACTTTAGAAAATGCAGATTTAAGCATGTTAGGTACTGCAGAAACAGTAACTGTTGATAAAGACAATACTACAATTGTAAATGGTTCAGGAAATGCTAAAGATATTAAAGCAAGAGTAAACCAAATTAAAGCTCAAATTGAAACAACGACTAGCGATTACGATAAAGAAAAATTGCAAGAACGTTTAGCTAAATTAGCTGGCGGAGTTGCTGTACTTTATGTTGGTGCTGCTAGTGAGGTTGAAATGAAAGAAAAGAAAGATCGTGTTGATGATGCTTTACATGCTACAAGAGCCGCTGTTGAAGAAGGCATTGTTGCCGGAGGCGGTGTAGCACTAGTTAGAGCAAAATCTGTTTTAGAAAAAATTACTACAGAAAACCTTGACGAAGTTACTGGTATTCAAATTGTAGCACGTGCTATCGAAGCGCCTTTACGTACCATTGTTGAAAATGCAGGTGGAGAAGGTAGTGTTGTTATCTCTAAAGTTTTAGAAGGCAAAAAAGATTTTGGATATGATGCTAAATCAGAAGAATATGTAGATATGCTTAAAGCTGGTATTATCGATCCTAAAAAAGTAACACGTATTGCGTTAGAAAATGCAGCATCTGTTGCTGGAATGATTCTTACTACCGAGTGTGCTTTAATCGATATTAAAGAAGATGCTCCTGCAATGCCTCCAATGGGAGGTGGCGGTATGCCAGGAATGATGTAATGGCGAACGCCTATATAGATTATTTAAAAAAACGCTTCTCGATAGTTATTTTAGAGAAGCGTTTTTTATGGGTTTTATTTACATTTCAGCTTTTTACTTTAAATGTGTAAGTAGAAATTAAATCTGTTCCAATAAAAAAATGGACATCATAAAAACCTCTATGTTCAAATTTATAT
The DNA here is from genome assembly GCF_964021735.1 of uncultured Wocania sp. Taxonomy (NCBI): domain Bacteria; kingdom Pseudomonadati; phylum Bacteroidota; class Flavobacteriia; order Flavobacteriales; family Flavobacteriaceae; genus Wocania; species uncultured Wocania sp. The sequence continues at coordinate 7,426 of NZ_CAXIBN010000061.1, forward strand.
TCAACTGTTAAAAATTGATTTTTAGTTGAAATTAATTCTGGATGTACTTTTTTACTATTACTACCACTGTCAATTAAAAGACTTATATCTTCTGTATTAACAGGTTTAATAAGTTGATATTTAAAAGTAACTACTTCATTTTTTTGAATCGTATTATGCATTTTTTTAGGCTCAATATGGTTATTGAGATTTGCATAAGCTTGACCATAAACTATAGGTGATTCAATAAATGTTTTAAATGTAGATTTATTATCAACATCTAAAAACAACCATTTTTCATAAACAGGAAAATGATTTATAGCAAAAAGTTCTGGGTTTGCTAAAAAAAAGCCATCGTTATATTGAAATTCAAATTGCAAGGTTGAAGGGTTAGGAATACCACTTGCCCAAGTTGGGTCGCAGAGATACCATTTATTATTTAACTTAACCGCATTCCACGAATGGTTTGGCGCATCGAGCGTTTCAATATTTATAGTACTCGTTTTTGCAAAACCGTGCACCATTTCACATTCTATATTGGCTAAATTTGCAAGCTCTTTTAAAAGATAAGCATAACCCGTGCAAATGGTTCTATTATTTTTTAGGAGTTTTTTAAGTGTTGCTTTTCTAAATTGAGTGTTCCAATTTTCAAGTCTAACACTATCGTTTTTAAAACGTTGTCGTTTTCGCATGTTTTTTGAATACATGCCATAGTCATTAGCAATGTTACTACAAACCCAGGTAAAAATAGCTCTGAAACGTTCAACATCTGTAGTTAAACTCGAAGTAAGTTTATAAGCCAATTCGGGTAAATTATCAAGCCTTTCATTTTTGTATTCCAACGCCATTCTATCTGCTTTTTTAAAATCGATAGTATCAAAATCAGATATTTGGGCATGAGATTGGAATACAAAAATGAATAAAAATAAATAGCGCATTATATTCATTTAAGCAAGGCTATGAAATCGTAATTATCAATTAGAGCGTTTAGATTTATAAATTTTATTGGTATTTAAAGCACCAACAAACTCTATTAAATCTTCACTTAACATCTGTTGAATAAAGGTCGTATCGTCTTTAATTTTTACTTCTACTGTTTCGTAACCCAAATAATTAATAAGTAAAACATCTCCTGTTTTTAATGGTTTTGGAAATGTAAACTCGCCTTTACTGTTAGAAACTGTTCCTGTTTTAGAGCCTTTTAATGTGATGCTAGCGCTCTCTACAGGACCTTCATCATTGGTGATAATCCCTTTAACAGTTCTCTCGTTTTGAGAAACTTCAGTAGAAGCAGTTTTTTTAGTTTGTCCGTAAATAGGATTAAACATTAGTGTAGCAATCATTAAGATTGTAAAATAACCAAAAATGCTTAGGTTTTTTTTCTGCGTAAATTTTAATTGTGTTTTCATAATTCTAAATATTTTGTTTTCATCAAATCTATCATGAGACACATTAATATAAAAGTAATATTGAGTGAGTAAGCGACTTGAATGAGTAAAGATACTAAATTTTAGAATGAAGGACAATTACTTGTTTAAAATTCAGTGGTTTACGAATAAATTTTTGTGTTATCACATAACTTTATAAAAATTGTAGTTAATTGCTAAGTTTTTAATTTTTTGATAAAGATTACTTTACTACAAATAGTTATTAGGGTTTTAATGTTTATTGTGATGTTCGCTTAATGTTTTTAAGTATATGAATCCTTATAATGACATAGACTACATTAAACGAAACTAGATATTTTTTCTGACAAAGTTAAGTGTCCTAAAAACAAAAAAGTCCAAAGTAATTAACTTTGAACTTTTATATTATTTAAAGAGAATTTTTCTAATTTCCATCTTCATCCTTATGGTCAGCTTTCACATCTTCATCGCGATATTTACAACACGGATGCACCGAAGCATAAGCCTTATCTGTGGCTTTCAATTCTTTGGTATCATGACCAACACCTGCTATTGTTTTTTGTATGGCTTTTAAATCCGTTTTACGTGCATCATAAATCAGTTTTAACTCATGAGTTTTAACATCCCATATAGCCGACTTTACGCCTTTTGATGTTAAGCAGGCTTTTTCTATACGGTTTTTGCACATCATACAAACACCATCTACTTCCATTGAAGCTTTTTGGTTTTTGTTTTGTGCAAAAGTTGTTGTTCCTATTAGCATTAATGCTAAAATCATTATTTTTTTCATTGTTCTTGTTTTTGTCATTGCGGAACTTTTAAAAAGTTGTGGCAATCAGTTTAATTTTAGTTTCAATTTATTTTAAATCGTAATCCAGCATAATAACTTGCTCCAAAAATTGGGCCATATACAAAAGTAGTATCAAAATTTGAACCAAAAGGATCTTTTGCTCCTAAAATGGGATTATCTTGTTTTACATTTGTTATGTTTTCACCTCCTAAATATACCTCAAATTTTGGAGAAAACACTTTGGTTATCTGCGCATTTAAAGTACCAAGTGTTGGTGTGTTTTCTGGTAATTGATATTGAGTAGGATTACCATCTGTTGATGAATAGCGTTGTTCGCCCAACCAATTAAACGTAGTATCAAACTTCCATTGCGCTCCATTTTCTTGCTGATACGTTTTATATGATGCATTGGCAAATAAACGATTTGTTGGCACTAATGGTTTTTCTAGTTTCCCTGAATTATAATCGGTTTTAACATCGTAATATTTATAAGCCATTCGTAAATCGAAATGCTCGAATACATTATAATTTAATTCAATTTGAAAACTATTTGCATAACTATCGCCTTCTAAATTATAGAAATTAACTTCTTGAGGGTTTTCAAAATCTACTACCACTTGATTTTGAAAATCGGTTCTGTAATAATCTAAAGTAAGATCTGCTTTTCTATCAAAAAGATTAAATCCTTGTAAAAAAGACACACCGTAATTCCATGCTATTTCTGGATTCAATCCATAAATCTCTCCATTAATATTTAAAATATTAATAGCTCTTGATGTTGAAAATATACTTTGGTTTTCGGCAAAAATATTAGCACTTCGTTTTCCTCTTCCGAATGATGCACGTAACGCCGATTTTTCCCAAGGCGTGTATCGTACGTGAACACGTGGCGTAACAAAAGTTCCCATTAAATTATGGTTATCTATTCGAACTCCTGCGGTTAGATTCAGCTTATCGAGATTATCAAAATTATACTCGAAAAACGCACCTACTGAACGCTCAGTTCTTTCATAATCATCTGTATTTACAAACTCATCATAATGATCGTAAGTATAACTAATTCCTGTTTTAATTTTGTGCCTGGAATCGCTAATAATAGAATTATAAATAGCATTAGTATACAAACTATTATGCGTAATATTGTATTGATTTAAACCAAAATACGATTCTTGTTTATGACTACTAAAAGCCGTTTGCAGACCAATACTTTGCCATGGAATTTCTGGATTCACATACCCTAATTTAGCTGATGCTTCGTAACGTCGCGTATCAATTTCGCTACCCCAAGCCTTTGTTGTTCCTGTATCTATTTTAGGATTAAAATTTACTTGACCTGTTTGCTTTTCATCATTTAAAAACTTTAAATTTATAAAAGTTATAAAGCCTTTTTCGGCGTCGGTGTATTGCCAACGATTCATCAAGTTAATCTGTTCTTGTAAAGGCATATCTAAAAACGTATCGCTATTTTTATCGTGTTTTACATCTCTAAGGTTGCCATGTAAATACAACCCTGTACTCCACCTTTCGTTTATAGCAGTATTTAAATGGGTGTTTAATTCTAACCGGCCGTTGGCATTAGCGTAAGCATTTACAAACAATTTATTGTCGGTTGTTGGCTTAACCAATTCTGTATTTATTTGTCCCGCTATACTCTCAAAACCATTAACTACACTTCCTGCACCTTTGGTAATTTGAATACTCTCCACCCAAGTTCCTGGTATAAAACTCATCCCAAAAGCTTGAGACGCTCCTCGAATAGATGGGATATTTTCCGTCGCTATTAAAATATACGGACTAGTTAAACCCAACATTTTTATTTGTCTTGTACCCGTAACGGCATCGGCAAAATTAACATCGATAGACGGATTGGTTTCAAAACTTTCAGATAGATTACAACACGCCGCTTTTAGCAATTCGTCGCTACTAACCGTAAACGTATTTGTGGCTTGTAAATACGATTTTGCTGTGGCTTGCTTTCTGGAAGTTACCGTTACAGCATCTAAATTATCTGAGGGTTGCAACCAATGATGTATCATTTTGGGTTCTCTTATAGTTATCGTATCCGTTTTAAAACCAACATAACTTATCACCAGTTTAGTATATTCTTTTTTATATAGAATGGTAAATTTTCCATCAATATCTGTGACTACTCCAACCAAAGTATCGAGCCAATATACATTAGCTCCAGCTAATCCTATATACTCATTTTTATCGTTTGCCTCCATAATCATTCCGCTTATTTTATCTTGCGAAAAGCTTATCAACGGAAGCATCAATAGTATATATATTAAGTATTTCATTTTCTTTTTTAATTATCTTAATTAGATATGGTTTTTTTGGAAAGTTTCAGTTGAATATGTTGAGACATGCAAAGCATTCAGTTTATCTTCAACTGAAGTATTGTAACCATAACCGGTCGTACCTGTAACTGTATATGTATGTGTCATGATTTTGTATTTGATATTATTTTAATTTGTACTACACGAGTGGATTCCTGCCTTCGCAGGAATGACAAAAAAATAAGTCAAATTAGGAAAGTATCGTTAAGCACCTGTATATCCGCAACTAGATTAGGTGGCGAATAATCTTTATGAGTAATAATTTGATTTGGTAACCCCTTAAAAAAATTGGTATACGAATAAACAAATGATGCTAAAAACTGTTGGTGTTCAAATTCTAAATCGTCAAACGAAGAAAATTTTAACTCATCCTGTCCTTTAACAACATCAACTTCGTCTTTGCAGCATGTCTTTTTCATCTGTATTTCTAAAGTTTCCATACCGCACTTTTCAGCTTCTGAAAACAAAGAAACATCGACTAAAATATCGCCACAAAAGTGTTTTTCAATAGTAAAAGATACTGTTGATAATAACACTAAAAATGCTAGCAATGTTGAAAAGACTTTATGTAAAAATTGTTTTATCACAGGACAAAAATACAAAAACTTAAAATCATTATTTCAATTTTATAAAATGATAAGAATTAGTACTTCAATTTATTATAATAAAATGCCGGTAATAATACGATTAAAATTATAGGTTGAATTAGGAAACGGCGCACATTAAAAAAGATGTAATAGGTGTCTTGTTTTGGGTTGAAAACAAAATACAAATAACCAAGCATCAATACAATAAAAGCAATAACATAAATGAATCCAGAAAATTTGATAATACTTTTATCCTTAAAAAGCACAAATAGAATAGCTAAAGAAATAAGGGTATTTAAAACATATCGTAAAACAGTGTATGTTATTAATTTAAACACCTCAACTTTTGGGCTATCTGCATATAAATAATCGTTTTTAAAAAAGATTAAATACGGGTCATAAAACAAATCGTTTTCAAACCAACGAATTAAAATTAATAATCCGAAAAGCACAAAAAGTAATCCATATGTAACTAATTTACTCATGTTTCTTTTTTAAGCTTGAAAAGCGATTCACCCAAAAAACCCACAATAAAAAAACCATACCGTAAATAATAGCTGGAAAAACGACACCATGTAAAATTTTCTCGTGTTCTGGGTAATGATAAAGCGCCATACATAAAATAGCAATCCGAAATAAATTAACGGTATAAATTAAAACACTACCTGAAAATATAAAAAACAAGGTGATTTTTAATTTGCCAGAAAAAGCGATAATAAACGCCATAAATAGTATAATAATGCTTACCGCATTGCAACCCTCAATAATTCTTGCTAAATAGTTGCCGTTTACAATTACTTTCATAGAGGGTTCGTCTGGGTGCGGTAAAACTTGTGTATTGTAACCAAAAGTGTTTAGCAAAGCCTCAACTTGTTTTGCTACTAAATGGGTTAAATAGTCTGGATAGAATTTTGAGCCTTCAGAAACTTCTAAATAAAAATGATACAATCCCGAAAACAATACATACACTAGCAAAAATGTAAGTATAAATTTTACGACAGTTTTATATTTAACAAAGAGTTCCTTCAAAAAAAAGTACTTTTAAATAGTTTGGAGCTTAAAATTTATTTAAACTAAATATCGAATTTACATCTTTTTAAATACTTTTACCAAAACTTTTGAATTTATGCCTTTTAAATTGCTAAAACCACAAGTAGAAGCTATTGTTTCTGACACTACAAAAACAATAAATGAACGTTTATTATTGGTTTGCCAATTATTAGAAACCCATATAGATTATTATAATTGGGTAGGTTTTTATTTTGCAAATAGCGATAAAAAAGAATTGCATTTAGGACCTTATGTTGGCGAACCAACAGACCATACAGTGATTCCTTTTGGAAAAGGTATTTGTGGACAAGTAGCGGTAAGCAACGAAAATTTTGTAGTGCCAGACGTTGCTGCACAAGATAATTATATTGCTTGTAGTATTACTGTAAAAGCTGAAATTGTTGTACCCATTTTTGTAAATGGAAAAAATGTTGGACAGATAGATATTGACTCGAATACACCAGATCCGTTTACCGAAAAAGATGAACGCTTTTTGGAGTTTGTTTGTGAGAAAGTTTCAGAAATTTTATAGTTGTTAACAACTTCGCGAATTAGTTGAAAAAAGACTTCCTTTTTCAAAATATCTGAGCTTGTTTTTTAGTTGAAATAATTACTTTTGCCTTTTAATACACAACACACTAAAATGAGCAACGAAAAAACGATTAAATCTGCACTAATTTCTGTATTTAGTAAAGACGGATTAGAACCAATTGTTAAAAAATTAAACGAACAAGGTGTAACTATTTATTCTACTGGAGGCACAGAAAAATTTATTAACGATTTAGGAATTGATGTGGTGCCTGTTGAGGATGTTACATCGTATCCTTCCATTCTTGGTGGTCGTGTAAAAACATTACACCCTAAAGTTTTTGGAGGAATTTTAAATCGTCAAAATCATGATGGTGATGTTGCTGAATTAGCAGAATACGACATTCCGCAAATTGATGTGGTTATTGTAGATTTATATCCGTTTGAAAAAACAGTAACCTCAGGAGCTAGCCAACAAGATATAATTGAAAAAATAGATATTGGAGGTATTTCGTTAATTCGTGCTGCTGCTAAAAACTTTGCTGATGTTATTTGCGTATCGTCGGTTGATGATTATGCGGAGTTTTTAGAATTGATTTCTGAAAATAACGGAACACTTTCTGAAGCAGATAGAAAACGTTTTGCAGCTAAAGCCTTTAATGTGTCATCGCATTACGATACGGCCATTTTTAACTATTTCAACAAAAACCACGAAGAAGCGGTTTTAAAAATAAGTGAAACTAACGGAAAGGTTTTACGCTATGGCGAAAACCCACATCAAAGAGGATTTTTCTTTGGAAATTTTGATGAGTTATTTACAAAACTTCACGGAAAAGAATTAAGCTATAACAACTTATTAGATGTTGATGCAGCCGTAAATTTAATGAACGAATTTAAAAACGACGCACCAACATTTGCTATTTTAAAACACAACAATGCTTGTGGTTTAGCACAACGCGACACATTACATCAAGCTTATGTTGATGCCTTGGCAGGCGATCCTGTTTCGGCTTTTGGTGGTATTTTAATTAGTAATACTGAAATTGATTTAGCTACCGCTGAAGAAATACATAAACTATTCTGCGAAGTGGTTATTGCTCCATCTTTTTCTGATGAAGCTTTAGATGTGTTAAAAGGCAAAAAGAACCGTATTCTTTTAATTTTAAATGCTATTGAATTACCAGAAACTACGGTAAGAACCTGTTTAAATGGTGTTTTAGTACAAGATAAAGATAATGTTACTGACACGGTTGAAGATTTAAAAAATGCTACAAATACAACTCCAACAGATAGCGAATTAGAGGATTTAATTTTTGCATCAAAAATATGTAAACACACCAAATCGAATACCATTGTTTTAGCAAAAAACAAGCAATTATGTGCCAGTGGCACAGGTCAAACTAGTCGTGTTGATGCATTAAACCAAGCGATACACAAAGCACAATCATTTAATTTTGATTTAAATGGTGCAGCTATGGCGAGTGATGCATTTTTCCCGTTTCCAGATTGTGTTGAAATTGCTAAAAATGCAGGTATTACTGCGGTTATTCAACCAGGTGGTTCGATAAAAGATCAGTTAAGTATTGATTATTGCAACGACAATAATGTGGCCATGGTTATGACGGGTACACGCCATTTTAAGCATTAATAATAAAAATTGACTCAAAAAAGATAAGTAAGTTCATAATAGCGAATGAGTGATGGAATTATAAATTGGAATCTTGACCCTGTAATTTATTGGATAACTGATTCCTTTCCTCTAAAATATTACGGATTGCTATTTGCTACAGGTCTTTTATTAGCTCATTATATTGAAAAACGTATTTTCATTAAAGAAAATATCGCTCTTGAAAAGTTAGAAAAATTATTGATTTATATAGTTGTTGGTATTATTTTAGGCGCTAGACTTGGGCATTGCTTTTTTTATGAACCTTTATATTATTTTCAAAATCCAATTGAAATTTTACTCCCCATTAAAAAAATTGGAGAAGCTTATAAATTTATTGGATTTCAAGGGTTAGCAAGTCACGGTGGAACTATTGGAGTTTTAATTGCAATCGGAATTTATTGTAAAAAATACAAGACAAAATTTTTAGAGGTTTTGGATAAAGTTGCTATTGTTGCACCAATTGTTGCTGCCTTTATTAGATTTGGAAATTTTATGAATTCTGAAATTTATGGTAGACCCACAAATGGAAATTGGGGAATTATTTTTCAAAGAGATGATTTAATACCAAGACACCCAACACAACTATATGAAGCGTTTTCATATCTTTTGATATTTGGGATATTGTTTATAATCTATAACAAGAAAAAAGAAAAACCTAATGGATTGATTTTAGGAGTAGCTCTGGTTTTAATCTTTTTAGCAAGGTTTATAATTGAGTTTTTTAAAGAAAATCAAGTTGGTTTTGAAGATGGAATGGCAATTAATATGGGACAGATTTTAAGCATTCCGTTTATAATTATCGGACTGATTTTAATATTTGCAAAGAAAATTTCAGTAAAAGTGTTGCGTTAGGGATTGAGGCATTTGTTGAAGCTCCCCGACGCAGGAGGGAGCGACTGCCGAAAGCCCGACCCGACCTAAGGAGGGTAACGCCCAAACAATAAATTCAGTCTAAAAATCGACGAAAAGCGTATAAGAAGTAATCTGTATTGTT
>NZ_CAXIBN010000062.1:0-16755 GCF_964021735.1 uncultured Wocania sp.
GTTAATTAACAAATTAACGCTGTTTCTATTTAAAGTATATCTTTTTAAAAGGATAAGTAACCTTTATGAGATTACTAAAAGTATAGTAACTATAAAAAAACAGTGACCTTATAAAGTTATTACCAATAAATGTATAAAGTTTAATGATGATTATATAAAAATGCTTTAAGAAGTAAAAAAATAATTTAAACCTTAATAAATATCTTTTTCTTAAAGAGAACATATCCCAGGACTAAATAAAACATTACAACAGTTAAAGCATAAAGTAAGGATGATAATTTATCTGCTAAAAAAGGTTGAACATAAATAGTATTGTATAGCCAGGAATGAATACTTTGTTGAGGGGTGACTTTTATTAAATAAAAACATTTAGAAATAAAACTTGATAAAAAATAAATAGTAATAGCATTAGAGCCTACATACTTAAAAACACTGCCAAATTTCCAATCTAGCACATCGGTTAGGTAATAAATAACAGATAGAATTAAAGTAGCCCATCCGCTAGTTACTAATACAAAACTACTACTCCAAATGGCTTTATTTATGGGAAACCAAATACTAAAAATATAACCACAAACCAATAATGATATAGCGATTATTAGTAAATAGGTCAATTTGTTAATATTATCTTTAGATAGTATTCTACCAACCAAAATTCCAGAAATACTGGTTGCAATGGCTGGTAATGTGCTTAAAATACCTTCAGGATCATAATCTTGTTTCCACATGTGTTTGCCTAAAACTTTTAAATCTATATAGTTAGCCCAATTGTTTGGTGCTCTATCAAAAGTTGGTAAAACACCATTTGGTAAAGGCACAAAACCTAAGAATATCCAATACCCAATTAAAATTGATAAGCTTATAGCTAGCAACGTTTTCCAATTACAGTTTATAAATAAAACTGCAGAAATTAAAAACACAACACCAATGCGTTGTAACACACCAGGGAATCTTAAGATTTCAAAATCTTTTATAAAAGGGAAGTAGGGTAAAAATAATGCTAAAAACAATCCAAGACCAATAAGCTTTAAACTACGAATAATAATTTTTTTATATGTGGTCCAATTTTTTGGCTTGTTTTTGTAGGCAAACGAAATTGAAATACCTACAATAAATAAGAAGAACGGAAAAACTAAATCTGTTGGTGTAAGCCCGTGCCAATTGGCGTGAAGCAATGGCGCATAAACTTTACTCCACGTTCCTGGGGTATTTACTAAAATCATTGCAGCAATTGTAAACCCCCTAAGTATGTCTACGGATTGAATCCTTTGCTTTGCAATCATTTTATAAACTTTTATGTTGATTAAAAAAGATAAATTAAATAATTTAGTATGCACCAAGGTGTGGCTTCATTTAAAAATTAATTTTCGTTACCTTCTTTAATATTAAGTATGCGTTCTTTTGTTTGCTTTAAATAATTTCTTCCAATAGGAATTCTTCTGCCTGCAATTTCTATGGTATTGCCTTCTAAAGCTGCAATTTTATTTATTGAAATATTGTATGATCTATGTACGCGTATAAAATTTGATTGTGGTAACTCTTCAGAGATGGCGGTTAGTGATTTGTGTACTACATAATCGCCAAGAGATGTTACTATTTTAATATAATCTTTTAAACTTTCAATAAATAAAATATCATTAAGGTTAACTTTAATCAATTTTTTATCAACTTTTAAAAAAATATGAGGTTCTTGATTTAAACTAGAATCTCCAGAAGTAGTGTTGGTATGTATTTGTTGATATACTTTATTTATTGTTTTTAAAAAGCGATTAAATGGTATTGGTTTTACTAGGTAGTCTAATATACTTAATTCAAAACTTTTTACAGCATATTCTCTGTAAGCAGTAGTTATTACTATTAGGGGTTTAATATTTAAGTTTTCAATAAAAGTAAAACCACTCATTTGAGGCATATTAATATCTAGAAAAACAAGGTCAATTTTTAATTGTTGTAAAACACCAAAAGCCTTTAATGGATTAGTAAAGGTTTCAACAACTTCAATATTATCGAAATTTTTTAAATGATTCTCTATAACACTTATTGCTAAAGGCTCATCATCTATAATGATACAGTTAATCCTCATCTTACAGGGATTTTTAAAAATAAATTATAAATATCGTTAGTAATGCTAGGTTGCAGCACAAAATCTTTTGCAAATAAGAGTTTTAATCGCCGTAACGAATTAGATATTCCTATTCCTTTTTTTTCATTATCTATTGCTATGGGATCAAAATTATTAGAAATTTTAAATTCGAGATACTTTTTATTAACAATCTCAAAACTCATTTTTATAGTAATTTTATCATTACCTTTTAATCCATGTTTAAAACAATTTTCAACAAAAGTAATAAGTAATAATGGCGGTACTTTAACATCTTCTAAGTCGCCTGTAATAAGTAATTCTGTGTCAATTCTGTCTTTAAATCTAAGATTTTCTATATCTATGTAGTTGTTTATATGGCTTATTTCTTCAAGTAAATCTGCTTTAGAATCGGTTACATCGTAAAGTACATATTCCATCATATTAGATAATTTTAAGATTAACCGAGGCAAATTACTAGATTTATTGAGAGCTAATGCATATAAGTTATTTAAAGTATTAAAGAAAAAATGTGGTTGTACCTGCGTTCTTAAAAATTTTAATTCGGTGCTTAATTGTAATTGAGAGAGTTCCTCATTTCTTTTTTTCTCAATACTCCATTCCACTATAATTTTTATGGCAGTAGCAAATGCGATAACATATATTTGTCCAATAAATTCTGATATAAAATGATTGAACATAGATTGGTTTGGCATTGTGGAATACATACTAATCCATATTTCGTCTGTAACAAATACAAAATTTAAACCGATTCTTAAAAAGTAGGCTATTACCAATGAAGCAACTAAGCTTAATATAAAAGCAAAGTATTTGCCTTTTAAAATAAATTTAGGAATAAGATAATAGATGTTTAAATAAACTAATATAATGTGAATGGGGAATTCTACAAGATTAGATTTAATTGAATATATAAAATCGTTGTTATAACTACCCCATCTAACAACATTAAAAACAAAATAACTAAGCCAAAATATGACATGATACTTTAGTGGGATGGTTGTTTTTATTTTGTTTTTAAAGATTATGAAGGTTTTTTTCATTTACTGCACACTCATTTTTTATTATTATATAAAGTGATTTATTTGTTTAACACATTAAATAAATTAACGCTATCATCGTTGTTTGTTATTAACAATATAGTGTCATTTTTTTTCTTTAAGGTGATGATATCTTTTGAGTTTCCTACGTTTATAAAACCAGTTTCATCAATATCTAATATTTTAAATTTTTTGTTTTTATATGATAAAATACTACCTAAAGAAGCATCGTAACGCACGGTTTCAACTTCGGCATTGTAATGGTTGCCAATGGCTATAATTTCTTTGTTGTTATCATTATTTATATCCATAAACTCAAAATCCATAATAGGTGCAATTTGAAGCATTTTAGGAAGGCTTTTAATAGTGAAATTTCCATTCCCATTATTTTCTAAAAACACACTATTTAGCATGTGCACTTTAAGATGTAGTGCTTTATCTAAAGCCTCTTTACCATAAATATCTTCAAGAGAAGCTTCAGCAAATTCGCTAAATGTTGGAAATTTATCTTTAATAAAAGGCATTTGTTGCGAGGAGCATTCTCGCCCTCTTGATGGTACTAAAGTGCCTTTGTAATTTGAAGTTAAAACAATATCATAAGTTCCAGAATTATCAAAATCATCACAAAATACATGAAATGGTTTTTTAGTACTGGCCTTGTATTTTGTGTTTAATCCTAAATTGCCGACAAAATAATCCATGTCACCATCGTTGTCAATATCCGCACTTTCAATACTAAACCATAGACCTTCGGTGTTTTTTAATGAATCGTTTACCACTAGATTAAACGTTCCATTATTGTTTTCAAATATGGTTATTGGCATCCATTCACCTACAATAATTAAATCTTCATCATTATCATTGTCAAAATCTGTAAATATAGCATCAGTGACAAGGCCAACGTTTTTTATTGCAGGTGCTATTGATGCCGTTTTGTTGTAAAATCTACCATTTTCGTTTATTAATATGTACGATTCGGGTGCATAGGGGTATTTGTTGGGTATCATACGACCGCCAACAAACAGGTCTAAATCGCCATCATTATCAATATCCGAAGCTTTAATAGCTTGCCCACTGGAATTAATTTTAGGAAGTACATTTTTACCTTTGCTAAAGTTGCCTTTACCATCGTTTATATAAATTCTATCTTGATATAAACTACTGTTTTCTTCAAATTCGGCACCACCACTTACTACATAAAGATCATTGTCATTATCATTATCAAAATCTAAAAATAGCACACCCAAATCTTCAAATTGTTTGTCTTCTTGCCAGATTTTAGTGCTTTGTTTGATGAAACTGCCATTTTCATTTTGAATATATAATTCGCCACTTTGGTCTTTAGCGCCGCCAATAAAAAAATCTTCTAAACCATCTCCATTTACATCAGATTTATCAACAAATGGACCATTGGTTGATTGGCTATGTGGTAGTAAGACTTGCTCTTTGTAGTCATCAAATTCATTTTCGCTATGCTTATAAACAATGCCTTGTTCAGAAGGATTACTTCTTTTTAATAGTGTTTTTGTTTGTTCTATCTTTTTATTTTCGAGCGGAGTAGCACTTTCCTGATTTACAGAAATGATTTGATTGGTTTTAACATTAGTAAGTTTAGTGATTTTTTGATTAGGCCATTCAATTAAAATTTCATCAATAATTGTAGCATCGCTAATTCCAAAATTTACGATATTTTGAACAGATGAAATAAAACCTCTACTGGTATATAATTCTTGATATTGCTTTGTATTATTTGCTGTTAAGGTTATTTTAGAACCGATGGCAAATTTGTTTTTTGCATCGCCATTTAATTTAATTTGAATAAAATTATTAGTGTCGTTATTTTGATAGAGTAGTGGTGTGTCGTTTATATTATTTATAACTAAATCTAAATCGCCATCGTTATCAAAATCTGCATAAGCAGCACCATTGGATTGTGTTTTTTCGTTTAATCCCCAATTTTTAGGATTTTTAGTAAAATTAAGATTGCCTTCGTTTTTAAATGCGTAATTACGAATTTTTGTCGAGGGCTGTAAATCGGTTATTTCCTTGAAGCTTGGTTTGTTTTTTTGTTTAAATCGTCTGCTTAATTCGGTTCTAAAGTCTTGATTCGCCATGTCTTTAAAAATGCCATTGGAGATAAAAACATCTTTAAGACCGTCGTTATCAAAATCGGCAATTAACGGCGCCCAACTCCAATCGGTTTTTGCTAAGCCACTTATTTGGGCTATTTCGCTAAACTTTCCGTTTTTTCTATTTAGCTGTAAGGTGTTTACCATGTATTGATGATGGTAATTGTTTTTAACCAAGGCATAGAAATTTTGTGTATTCATAGACGCCATGTTTTGTTTGCTTCTAACATGGTCTTCAAATGCCATTTCCAATACAAATAAATCTGGGTGTAAATCGTTGTTTAAATCGGCATAATCTGATCCCATGCTGCTAAACGAAATATGGTTTACCCGATCTAAAATCTCATTAGAAAAAGTACCGTTTTTGTTATTTATATAGAGTTTGTCTGGTGTTAAAAAATCGTTACAAACATACACGTCTGGCCAACCATCATTATTAAAATCGCCTATTGATGCACTTAGCCCAAAAGCTTTATTAACTATACCAGCATCGTGTGTGATTTCGGTAAAAAACGAGCCATCATTTCTGTATAATATATCTGAGCTTAATCTCGAATAAGCTCTTTCTATACGCATATTAAGACTACCTGTGTTCTCGAAATCTGGTCTGTGGTTTACTAAATACATGTCTAAATCGCCGTCCTTATCAAAATCGAAAAAGTACGATTGTGTACTAAAACCCGGGTCGTTTATTTTCCATTCTTCAGCCTTGTCTATAAACGTATTATTTTTTTGATTGATATATAGTTTGTTTTCTTTTTTAAAGGTTGTTTTATTGGTTCCTGACTTACATATGTAAATATCGAGCCAACCATCGTTATTGATATCTACAACAGAAACCCCTGTAGACCATCCTTCAGCATCTTCTAACCCTGATGTTTCAGTAATATCTTTAAATTTAAAATCACCTTGATTTAAATACAGTTTGTTTGAATTTTGATTGGCTATAAAAAAGACATCTACTAAATCATCATTGTTAAAATCTGCAGTTGCAACACCACCACCATTATAAATGTTACCAAAATTTAAGAAATTCAAATCCCCAGTTTCTTCTACATTATTTTTAAAAGTAAAAGTTGTTTTTTCGTTTGGAATTAAAGAAAAAAGCGTAGAACTATTAGAAGGCTTATTATTTATAGATTTTAAGGTCTTGTACGATTTATTTTGATTGCAGTTAACAAGTATTGTACTTAAAATTGTAAAGAGAATAATTTTTTTCAAAACACTGTTTTTAATAATTAATTTTAATGATAAATATAAAAAATAAAAAAGGGAGAATCTATATAGTTTCTCCCTTTTAACAATATAACTTTAATTACTATGTTTAATTTTGTTTAGCCCACCATAATGGCGTATGTACTGTGTCCGGACCTCCTAATAGTTGCACGGCTTGCGCATATCCATTTGGAATATTGTTTCCAAAAGAAGACGGGTATTTAACACGTTGCCCAAAGAAATTTACTTGATTGGTCATGTAGTTATTAGGGGTTAATTGTGGCATATCTGGGAATGGATCTTCAACGGCAGGGTTTTCAAAGAATGGTAACCCTAAACGTCTGTGGTCATTCCATAATTCAAGAGGTATCCACGCATGCGACGCTATATACTTTTGCGTAATAATTTTAGTTAAAAGATCATTTTTAACGGTTCCTCCTTCATAAATAGTGTTATTTGGATAAGTGTAATTATAAGTTCCAGCTACACCTGTATAACCATTTACATAATCCATAGTTACACTTGCAGGAGGTTCTGCTGTATGATCCCAACTTACTGAAGTACCATTGTTATTGTAGTCCTGAGAAGCTAAATACATTGTTAAATGATCAGAAACTCCATAATAGGTAAAGCTATCGGCTATTCCTGCTTCATAGGCTTCTTTACCAGTTAAAGGTGTACTCCAACCTCTTGTAGCTGCTTCAGCAATTAGGAAATGAGTTTCCCAAGATGGGAAAAAGATACGCTCACTATCTCCTTCTCTAAAATTAAGTCCTAAACGTGGCCAAGACCCTGATGAAATTAATTGATTCTTTGACCCTGGAATACCCGTGTTCCCAGCTGCAGTGGCGTTATATGTAAAAGCACCATCAAGAGTGATGTCATCTGTTTCACCATTAGTATCAGGATCATCCACTGCACCAATTATCAAATCTCTTTCACTAAGTGTATGGTTGTTACTCCAAGTCGGGTAATTACTATAATGTGGATCATCAAGATTTCCTGGAATTGGGAAGGTTTTATAAGATCTAGGATCTATAGTGTTTGGTAAACCATCTAGCCAGAATCCTTTTGCAGGATCGTTAGTAAGCATTGAAAAATGATCATCAAATTTCATCCCTAAATAACCAGCAGGTTTAATATTGATTTGATCATCAGCGGGTAACTGGTCCATAGATGTTACACCACCTAATCCCACAACTACATTTCTATATGCAGGGGTTATATAATGGCTGTTCCATTGTCTAGACTGCGGGTTGGTGTAACTGCTCCAACCACCAGTAGAAAAAACTCTCATATCATCATCAGGCGTGGCGATAATTTGCCCACTATTAGCAGCTTCTTCAAAGTGTTGTTGAGCAACAGAAGGTGCAACTTCAGATAAACGCATCGCTAAACGCATTCTCATAGAATTACCATATTTTTTCCATTTGGCATAATCATATCCAAAAGCTGGGTCTAAGTCTGCATCTGGTTTAGATGCATTGGTTTCGTCTATTTTACTAACGGCATCTTTTAATTCTGCTAACATGAAATTGTAGACATCCTCTACACTACTGTATTCTGGATTTTCGCCTTGAAACCCATTTATAGGTATAGGGCCAAAAGTGTCTGCCATTTCACTCATAATATATACCCTCCAAATTCTTGCAATCTGTAATACGTTTTCGGTATATTCCTTAACGTTACCTGAAGCAATTTTCTCCTCTGCTACAGTAATACCAGTTGTAATATCTCGAAGCCATCTTGAAACAAAACTGTTAAAGTAATCGTTTGTCCAACCATCGTTAGAACGACCATGGGACAAAACGCCCAATCTAGATGTTCTTGAGGCATCTTTCCAATATAATACAAAAACACGTTCTGCGATATGCGGATCTTGTTGTGCCGCTCCTATAGAGGCGTTAATAAAAAACTCTACTTCTACTTGTTCTGCTGAGGCAGCCAAGGGATCAACATTGATTTCTTCAAAATCACTACAAGAAAAAACCAATGCCGTTGCACAAAATAGTGCGATTGTTTTACTTAATACTTTTTTCATAATTTTTCTTTTTTAAAATTTAGCAGCTATATTAAAAAATACAGTTCTTGTTGTTGGTGGTGCTAAGTTCTCGAAACCAACTGCGTTTGACCGTGTTGCATTCACAGCTTCGGGATCTACACCATTTAATTTACTTGAAATCATCCATACGTTGTTAGCTGATAGGCCAAGTGATAATCCTCTAAAAGGTGTTCTGTCTATAAATTCTTTGCCAAAAGTGTAAGTTAAATTTACATTTCTTAATCTTACATGCGTGGCATCATATATATTAGCTTCATTAATACCTAAGTTACCAGTACTACCCGTTATGGCAGCCCAGTAATTTTGAGGGGAAACTTCAATTGTATTTTCAATAAGGTTACCAGAACCATCATCTACAACACCATCTACTACAAAGTTAGCTCTTTCTCCGTTAACCACTGTTGCAGCAGCAATACCAGAACGTTGTAAGGCGTGATTGGTGCCAGAGAAAATTTCTCCTCCTATGCTAGCGCTAACTAAGAAGCTAAATGAAAAGTTTTTGTACCTAAACATATTTGTAATCCCTAATAAGGCATCAGGCACTTGAGAACCTAAAACATGCGTGTCTGGTGTGCCTTGTGGTAATCCTGCGTTTAAGAGCATTTTTCCAAAAAACGGACTAGACTCATCTTCAACCCTCCTAAACTTAGACCCGACAATTACACCATAATCTTGACCTACATCTGCACTTATTCTAAAGTTATCAAAAGCTCCACCAGGTAAAGTAAAAGTAGTAACATCATCAGCCAATTCCTCTATGGTGTTTTCGTTTTTTGAGTAGTTAAGATCCATATCCCAAGTTAAACCATCATCATTATCTAAAATTCGCGTCTTTAAAGTTATTTCTATACCTTTATTTTGTATGTTACCTGCATTTATCTTTTTTTCATTGTATCCACTAAAAGGATCTAAAGGAAGATCTATTAACTGATTTGTGGCATTTGTTTTATACCAAGCAACATCTAACCCTATTCTATTATTAAGAAAGCGAGCTTCTAAGCCTACTTCATAAGATTTAATCAACTCATTTACTACATCTGGGTTAAATAACACACTGTTTGTGCCCGCGGTAGTGTTTCCTAATGGGTCATTTCCGATAGTATACGAGTTATACAACTGATAAGGATTCAAATCATTACCTACCTCTGCATACGAGCCTCTTATTTTACCAAAAGTAAACCAACTTGGTAAGTCGCCCCCGTTTTTAGTTATCATATCAGAAATGACAATTGATGTACTAACAGATGAGTAGAAAAATGATCTATTTTCTTTACTTAATGTAGAAGTCCAGTCATTACGTCCCGTGAAATCAACAAATAAATAGCCATCATAGTTTACTTGAAAAAGTCCATATAACGAGTTTATTTTCTTTTGATTAAAGACTTGTTCTACTCTTGCAGGATCAACCCCATTGTTTAAGCTAAATAAATTAGGTACTAACAAGGTTCCTGAATTACTATTTAATTCACTTCTTTCCTGAGACATTAAATTGCCACCTAAAGTAATTGATCCTCCAAATTTTCCAAAAAGATTATCTTTAGATGCGGCAATTAAGGCACTATAGTTTTGTTCGTTAAAGGTTCTTTTTCCTAAACCATAAGTAGAGTTGCTAGAGGTTCCAGCGAAAACCTTTGATTCGATATTAGTGGTATATAAATCTGTACCAGCTCTTACTTCAGCTCTTAGCCAATCATTAAATTGATGCTTTAAAGTTCCTGTTAAAACAAAACGGTCTCTAGAGTCCCAACTTAAACGCCTTTTGTTAGCCCAATAAGGGTTAATTTGATTAGAGTTAGGGTCATACCATATTTGATTACCAAACTCATCTACTCCAGCAGAATATTGTCTAATATCACGCGAACGCGGAAAGTTAATTAAGGTTTGGTATTGACTTAGTGCCCCAAAACCAGTTCTTGGTCTATTATTGGCTGTGGTTTTGTTGTATTGTACTTTGGTATCAACTTCCCAATTTTTATTGGCTCCAAATTTCGACACACCTCTTGCTGTTAAGTTTAAACGCTCTAATGTAGCAGAAGGAGAAATTCCTTCATCATCCAAATAATTGGCAGAGGTATATATAGAACCATTTTCTGTTTGATTTTGGAATGATAGACTGTGATTTTGACTAAACCCATTTTTGTAGTAATTCCCAATATTATCATAAGCTCTATCAAAAACAACAGATCCTTCATTTGGCCCTGTTTCTGTTTGTCCTTCAATTTTTGGTCCCCAACTAGAAGTGTCATATTCTCCATAAGCACCTAAAGAACCTTGCCCAAAAGAATCTTGCAAATCAGGTTTTGTAAAAATACTTTGAAAGCCTGTAGTTGCAGAATACGAAATACCTAAACCTTTATTGGATTTACCAGTTTTCGTGGTAATTAAAATCACACCATTACCAGCACGAGAACCGTATAATGCTGCTGCAGAAGCACCTTTTAAAACAGATAAGCTTTCAATGTCTTCAGGGTTTATATCTGCTATACCATTACCCAAATCGGCTTCTGGACTCCAAAAGCCTTCATTACCAGCACCTGTAAAGTTATCTAACGGTGTGCCATCAACTACAATTAGTGGTTGGTTGTCACCTGTTAAAGAACTATATCCTCTTAATACAATTTTAGATGATCCAGCAGGGCCATTACTACCTTTTATAACCTGTAACCCAGTTATTTTACCAGATAAGGCATTAACCATATTAGGTTCTCTTGATTCAGATATAGAAGCACCTTGAATCTCTTGAACAGAATATCCTAAAGATTTACGTTCTCTTTTAATACCTAAGGCAGTTACAACAACTTCGTCTAATTGACTAGCGTCTTCTACTAAGGATACATTAATAACTGTTTGATTGTTAACAGCAATTTCTTGATTAGTGTAGCCTATGTAAGAAACAACTAAGATAGCTGATTGGCTTGAAACAGTGATACTGTAATTACCATCAAAATCTGTAGAAACACCATTGGTAGTTCCTTTAACAATAACATTTGCTCCTCCTAAAGGGATTCCTGTATTGCTGTCTGTAATAGTTCCAGTTACTGTGCTTTGGGCTTGCATGCTTTGCATACTCAACAAGCAAAACACAAACATTAGTTTTAGTAATTTTTGAATCATAATTTTTTTGATTTAGTTTTTAATTTTGATTGCTTCAAGACTTGTTCTTGAGGGTTAATTTAGTTTTGGTTTTTTGTTTTATCATTTAATAAAAGTTTAAGTTAAAATGTTTAGTTTTTGATTAAATTTATGTTAAGATAAAAATAAGGATGGTAATTAGCAAAAAAATACAAGGATTTGCAAATAAACCATTATAATATGCAAAATATTTAATTATCCCATTGATATAAAATATAATATATATACAACACGTTTCTAATGACAAACAACAATTAATTGGCGATAAATGGTATTCGTGAAATTTTAGTTAAGAGTGTTAGTAACTTTTATTAAAAACAGCAATGATCTAAACGCAATATAAATTGCGTGCTTAATACTAAGATAGAGTAAATTAAAGTGTGATTGTCTTTTAAGATGTCAAAAACCACCTGTTTAAATGTTAAGTGGATTAAGTTTTAAATAAAATTAAAACATGAAATTTTGAATAAAATCACTTATCCACAATATGTAGTTGTCTATCATAAAAATTATGTTGTCTGTATATTTTGTTTAAAATTTCAAATATTTTGGTGGTATATTAGTTAGTAGGCTAAACGATTTAGCCTACTAACTAATGCATTAATATTACTAATCTTAAATTAGTACTATAAAAATGTAAAGTGCAATTTTAAATAAGTATCTTTTTGTAGTTAAGCTTTTACTTACTTTATAAAAAAGATTAACTCTAATCAAGTTTTAATATGGAAGCAGATATTGCCAATTATGAGAGTGTTACTTATAAAACACCTGGGAAATTTGAAGACACTCGTTTTGAAAAAATTCATAATGTTATTTTCGAGTCTTCTCAAAAGGCATCAGTATTAGTAGCTCAAGAAATCGCAAATTTAATACGGGAGAAAAGCGCATTAAATGAATCTTGTGTATTGGGGCTAGCAACGGGTTCTTCACCAATAAAAGTGTATGAAGAATTGGTAAGAATGCATAAAGAAGAAGGTTTGAGTTTTGCAAATGTAATCACCTTTAATTTAGACGAGTATTTGTCAATGGATAAAACTAACATACAGAGTTATTTTTATTTCATGCATGAACATCTTTTCAATCATGTTGATATTCTGCCAGAAAATATTAATATTCCAGATGGTAAAGTAAAGGCAGAAGATTTATATCAATATTGTATAGATTACGAAATGAAAATTAAAGCACATGGTGGTATAGATTTTCAGCTTTTAGGAATAGGTAGAACGGGACATATTGGTTTTAACGAACCTGGTTCTCATTTTAACTCTGGTACCAGAAGTATTACATTAGATCATATTACACGTATAGATGCTGCTCCTGCATTTCTTGGTATTGATAATGTACCTAGAAAAGCTATTACTATGGGTATTGGTACAGTACAAAGTGCTAAAAGAATAGTGCTTTTAGGTTGGGGAATAAGTAAAGCAAAAATTCTTAAAAAAACAATTGAGGGTGAAATCACTCCTCAGGTACCTGCAACCTATTTACAAGAACACAATAACACAACTTTTGTTTTAGACAAAGATGCATCATCAGAATTAACTAGAGTAAAAACGCCTTGGTTAGTAACCTCTTGTGTATGGACAGATGTCTTAAAACTTAAAGCTGTTGTTTGGTTAAGTGCTTTAACAGATAAACCTTTTTTAAAATTAACAGACAAAGATTATAATGATAATGGGATGTCTAGTCTTTTAACTGAAGATGGTACTGCATACAATTTAAATATTAAAATGTTCAATAAAATGCAGCATACTATTACAGGGTGGCCTGGTGGAAAACCATTTGCAGATGATACTAATAGGCCAGAAAGAGCAACCCCAGAAAAAAAGAGAGTAATTATATTTAGCCCACATCCAGATGATGATATGATTTCTATGGGAGGTACTATAGATAGACTAGTAGAGCAAGGTCACGATGTACATGTTGCTTACCAAACATCTGGAAATATAGCAGTTTCTGATGAAGAGGCATTGAAGTTTGCAGAAATATCTAAATCGTTAAATGCAAATTCTGCTGAATCAGATAGCATTATAGACTTTTTAAAAAGCAAAACAGATAACAATATAGATTCTATAGAAGTTAGAAAATTAAAAGGACTGATAAGACGAAGCGAATCGCTTGCAGCTACCAGGTATTTAGGAGTAGATGATTCAAACGTTCATTTTCTTGACTTACCATTTTACGAAACAGGAACTGTAAAAAAGAATAATCTTTCAGATGATGATATAGGTATTATGTGTAGTCTAATCGAGCACGTAAAGCCACATCAAATATATGCAGCAGGCGATTTAGCAGACCCGCACGGAACCCACAAAGTTTGTTTAGATAGTTTGTTTGAAGCATTAAAAAAATTAAAGCACAATAGCTACATGAACGATTGCTGGGTATGGTTATACCGTGGCGCATGGCATGAGTGGGAGCCTTATCAAATTGAAATGGCAGTACCAATGAGTCCAGATCAAGTACTAAAAAAGCGTCACGCCATTTTTTATCATCAATCTCAAAAAGATGGTGTTATGTTTCAAGGAGACGATTCTAGAGAATTTTGGGTACGTGTTGAAGACCGAAACAGGTTAACAGCAAAAAAGTATAATGATTTAGGGTTGGCAGATTATGCGGCTATTGAGGCTTTTAAACGTTACCAATTTTAATCAAGATAATAATAGCGTAAATAATTTTTATGGAGGATGAGGCAAATATATTTTAAAAGGAAATAAATATAAAAAAGTTCTAAATAAAAGCGATATTATTCATTTATAATATATTTTGAGTATAGGGATTAGTCAAACTACACTTAGCTTTTAATTAATAGCAGCGTTACAATCTCATTTTTTTTAAGAAGAAAAAAGTAAGAGTTCGTAGCGCAGCTATTGTTTTTTTATCCCTTTTCTAATCGGGCTAACTTTTTTTGTTTCTACTTTCAACAAATTTAAAGACAATATATGTTGCATTGTGTAATTTTGTAAATTGCATCCTCTATAAAATAAATATATAAACAGAAATGGTTACTTTAAAACAATTAGCAAAAGAGTTAAATGTTTCAATATCTACAGTCTCTAAAGCTTTAAATAATAGCGAAGAAATTGGAGAAGAAACGATTAAGCGTGTTAAAGAACTTGCAGATTTATATAATTACAAGCCAAATAAAGTAGCTTTAAGCTTAAAACAAAATAGAACAAATACAATTGGTGTTATTATACCAGATATTCTAAATCACTTTTTATCAAAGGTTTTATTTGGAATTGAGCGAGAAGCCACACAACACGGATATAATATTATTACGTGTATTTCTAACGAATCTTTAAAAAAAGAAAAAGAAAGTTTGCAATTATTAGCAAACGGAAGCGTAGATGGATTTATTTTATGTGTATCAGAAGAAACACAAATAAAAAATGAAGTTGAGCATTTTAAAAAAACAATTAAGCAAGGTTTGCCAATAGTAATGTTTGATAGAGTTGCCCATGATGTATTGTGTGATAAAGTAATTGTTGATGACTTTGATGCAACCTACAGGGCTACAAAAAAATTGCTAAAGGAAAGCCGAAGGCAAATAGCTTTTATTAGTAATATTGATGATTTAAGCGTAGGTAAATTAAGAGAGAGAGGATATAAAAAAGCTATTTTAGAAAGTTCAGACCATAAAGCATTAGTTTTAAATATAAAAAAAGAAGACGATTCTCAAGACAAGATAAAAGCTTTTATGAAGGAGCACGAAGATATAGATGCGGTAATTGCTGCAGATAGCGCCTCTGGTGTTATTGCTATTAATGTGGCTACAAATTTTGGTCTTAAAGTGCCAAAAGATATTTCGGTAATAGGATTTTCAAGTCAATCAGTGTCTAATCATTCCATACCACGACTAACTACTATAAGACAACATGCAAAAGAAATTGGAACAAATGCTGCACAAATGCTAGTTAAAAGATTACAGAACGTGTCTGGAGAACAATCAGATTTTAAAACTAAAATAGTCAAAACAAGCTTAATCGAAAACGGCTCTACTTTATAAGTTTTCAACAGTCAATTGTTAATAACATTCATGCATTTTAACGTTTAATCGATAAAATCAATCACTTTATCGATTATATTTCTAATATTTGGCTATCTTGTCCTACTTTAGCAACTCTTAATAAGCACCCAAATCAATTCCCCTCAGCTCATTAAGTTTCATTAATCCATTTCGTGACTTTATAGTCACAATTCCCTCATAGTGTTTAAAAAATCTATGCGTTTTTTTACGTTCGATTTTTAAGTTAATTATCCATTTTTCCCTCATCAAAGGTTTTGATTTTTCAAAATCTTCGATAGCATTTTAAATTTTAAAATAAAACCGAGAAAAATAATTTTAACCTAAATCGAATTAATTATGAAAACTTTAAAAATTACTTTATTACTTGCTTTACTTTTAACTGTATTCGCTTCTTGTACTAAACAAGATTTAAATGAAGATGATGTTTTAACTGCTCCTGAAACTGAAGAAACTCCTTATACTGGAGGTAATGGACAAGATTAATACAATAAAATCTTAAAATATAAAAGTCCTGATGCAATTTGCATTAGGACTTTTTTTTTAGTAAAAAATTATAGATACATTTGAATACAAAGTAATAAGCTTCTTGTATATTGAAATATATATTTTTCTTCGTTATCGTATTTATTTCGTTAGGTGAAATGCATTCGCAAATAAATAAAAATTTGCGTAAAATTGATTCTATCCAAGATTATTTGTCAACTGCTAAATTTACAGATTCAGTTTCTGTAGCAAATCAACATTATAAAATAGGAGAACTGTATAGATATTCTTTGCTTAGTGATAGTGCTTATTTTTATTATCAAAAAGCTGAAAAGGTTTTTAGGAAATTCAATTATAAATATGAGACAGCTATAACTCTTTACGGGATTGCAGTTTGTCAAACTTATGATAAAGACTATACAGGTAGTGAAGTAACCTCAATTGAAGCACTAACTTTATTAGAGCAGCTAAATGAAAGCAACCTAATTAAAGAGCGTAAAGCTTATATTTATAATAACTTAGGAATTGTTTTTGATGAGTTAGAACAATTTAATGAATCTATAGAG
>NZ_CAXIBN010000063.1:0-16648 GCF_964021735.1 uncultured Wocania sp.
TCTTGTACTGCTGTTCCTTCTGCCAAAAATTCTGGGTTTGATAAAATTTGAAATTTAACCCCATTCCCCGTATTGTCCAAAATGCTCTTTATGGCCGATGCCGTTCTTACGGGAAGTGTCGATTTTTCAACCACTATTTTATCGTGTTTGGCCACTTTGGCGATTTGTCTAGCACACAATTCAATATATTTTAAATCGGACGCCATTCCTTTTCCTTTTCCGTAGGTTTTAGTTGGCGTATTTACCGATATGAAAATCATTTGCGCCTCATCTATGGCTTTATCTATATCTGTAGAAAAGAAAAGATTTTTGCCTCTTGTTTCTTTAACAATATAGGCTAAATCTGGTTCGAATATGGGTAACTCATCAAGGTTATTGGAGTTCCATGCGGCTATTCTAGCTTCATTAATATCTACAACGGTAATTTTTATATCTGGGCATTGTTTTGCTATTACCGCCATGGTTGGCCCACCTACGTAGCCTGCGCCGATACAGCAGATGTTATTTATTTTCATTTAATTTTTTTGATTAATTCCAAATATTGAGTGTTTATAATATCCCAACTAAACATTCTTTCTATTTTTTGCTTATTATTATTCAAGTAATTACGATACTTTTGCTTTTTTATGACATTCAAAAAATTTGACACTTGTTCTGAGTTTTTAAAATAAAGAGCATCTTCTTTTAAAATTGATTTATTAAATATATTATCATTAGCTACTATAAGAGAATTGGATGCCATAGCTTCTAACAAAGACGGATTTGTTCCTCCTACAGAATGCCCATGAAAATAAAGATTTGAAAAAAATCGTAAATTATTTAAATCCTCCATATTGTATACACCCCCTACAAACCTTATATTCTTATAATCGCTAAACTTTTCTTTAAGGTAGCCTCCAAATTTATTTACATCATGCTTTCCCACGACTATAAAAGGTCGTTTAGCGTTTGATTTAGCTACTCCGTCAAGGATTATTTCAATATTATTTTCGGGTTCCAGTCTAGCAATCAACATATCATAACAATATTTTTCTAGCCCATATTTATTTAATATTTCTTCATTCTGATTGGAAAAAATATTAGCACCATAAGCTATGTATTCTGAGTGCATGTTGTATTTTGATTTTATATACTCTCGAATTCCTATGGAATCCGACACCAAAACATCACTACTTTTTACAGCCAACCCTTCTGCATAGAGTAGAAACCTTTGAACTAACTTGGAATACTTTGATCGTTTCCACTCTAATCCATCCATATTTGTTACTATTTTTGATGATTTAGGCAGAAGTTTATTCCATATAGAGCTACTGGTATATCCCAATTGAAGAATTACATCAAATCGCCTCTTTCTGGAATCAAGAATGCAATTTAAATCATAAATAAACTGTCCAACGGTACCTATTCTGTTTTCTGGATCTTTGCAGTGAATTATGTTGATACCTCTGAAATTTGATTCTTTATATGGGTGACTACTAGAATTATACACATAAACCTCATGACCTTCCTCTTCAAGATATACTGAAAAATATTCAGCAAACTGTTCAAATCCGCCATGGTTGTTTGGCACACCCCTGGTTCCTAAAATTCCTATTTTCAAAATTATTGGTTTTTAGCTGTTTCAATTTAATATAACTTATTTTAATCTATAAAGAATTAAGTTTCTCAAAAAAATTAGATGCGAAGAATTCATTTCTTGGAAACCAATTCATAGTCCAATGATTTTCCATTATAAAATCGGGAATTCTATACGCACAGGAGATTATTGCTGTCTAATTTTTTTGTTTCCTTCTAAACATTTGAAATAAATTATATTCATTGTTTTATTTTTGCTCTTTGTCTTTTATGTTTTCTAATTTGTCAAATATAATCTTAAACCCTCTAAAAATTGTATTAATTAGGGTTTAAGATTGTATTCGTCTAATGTTATTAAACTAACAAAAAACGCAAAACTAAAAACACCCCATTGCCGCATAAAAATAGATTCAGTTATTGAACTAATCATAAAAATAATGAGTAAAAAAACGCCTAAGGTGTTTTTTCTTTTAAAACACCAATACATTCCCCAAATAAAAGACAGTAAAAGTAATACCAACCCAACAATACCATACTGCATCAAAGTTTGTAAAACTTGATTATGCGCATGATATCTTTGCATTAAAGGTGTGGTTAGGTTTTTTCGTTTAAATTCATCCAACAATAATAATTTGCCCTTATTTCTTCCGACTCCGAATAGGATATTTTTTTTTGACACAACATAAGCGCTTTCCCATATACTTATTCTCAATGAAGTACCTGAAAAAACATTTTCAACTTTATTAACTTTAAATATTCTGTTTTTAACTACTGGATTCTTAATTGCAATAAAGAAACAAACGCCAAGTATAAGTATCGCTATACTTGCTCTTTTATATGATAATTTTTTTTTTATAATTAAAAAAAGAGGAACTATGACTAATAAACATACAATTGCATTTCTTGCAGCCAAAAGAAAAATACTTATAGAAAAAAGAAAATATAGCGAATAATAAAAAATCTTTACCTTACTAAAAAAATTATAATAACTTAATATCAACAAACTAAAAACATAAAAAAAAGATAGGTAAATTGGTTGCATCCCAAAAGGTTCCGCCAAAAAATCATATGTAAAATACCAAAAATTAATTCCTGCTTCGTTTATCAAAAAACCTCTAAAAATAGCAAATCCCAAATTAATAATTGCGCTAATTACTGCTCCAACTAAAAAAAAATAAAATATAATATGAATATGTTTCTTTAATTCTTTAGTATGGAAGCTAATAATAATTGGTAAGAGAATAAATGCAGAATACTTTAAAATGACATTTTCTAAAACAGGATTTGCATCAGAGGCCTCTCTCACCAACATCATTAGGAAAAAGATTATTAAAGGTAAATTAAGTTCATTAAAATTATGTTGCAAATTTAGGTTTTTATAATCCTTTATCGCAAAAAACAAACCTGTAAACAAAAAAAGGCCATAACATATTGAATTAAAGCCAATACCTAAACAAAACGAGAAAGCAAAAAGTATTGCTGTCCATTTTATATAATTTATTTTAATTAGAAATACTTTGATTTTCATCTTTTGTAAAATATATTGAGTTTAGACAACATACAGAAAAAAGCAAAACGGATGCTACTTGATGCTTAAAAAATCCGGCATTGGAAAATGCAGCTATTCCCATAGTAAGGTTAATAACATAAAGGTACAATAAGGGTCCATTATAAGCTCCTCTTATTTTAATCTGCTGACTAACTGGGTATAAAAACACTAAATAACTAAAAAGTAATCCCAATGGGATACCATACTGAGACATCATTGCCAAATAATCGTTATGTGAGTCTATTAAAACTTTTACAATACTCTTATCCTCAAGATAATTATTCTTATATCTATTCCAACGACCAGCGCCAATACCTGTTAAAGGATGCTTTTCTATCATATTTAATGATGACTCAAATAACCCTAGTCTTGAAATGATCGAATTTGTTTCCCAAGAATGTTCAAGGTGAAAAATATCTCTGAGGCCATCTTTCGAGAAATCAATATTTACTTTTTTTGAAATTTCTGAAACTGAATATCTTTTAGGAATGATATTTTGTTCAACACCATATAAATAAACAATTATTGAAATAAAAAAAACCGCACTTGCTTTTAAAAAATTAATTGCAGCTTTTCTTGGATTTTCTAAAACAGACAAAATCAAAAGAGTGACGATTACACTTAATAAAGCTCCTCTTGTACCTGAGCCTAACAAAATAACTATTGTAACTAAAAATGTTAAATATGCTATTCTTTTACTTATTAATTTTTTCTTAACTAAAAAATAAATAAAAATAGAAGTTGCACCCGTAATATTTGCAAAAGTATTTAGTGCTAAACTACCGCTCATTAGTCTACCCGCTTCCTTAAAATAAGTATTCACAAATGCCTCAAAACATAAAAAAACTATACTAATCACAAAGCTATTTACTATCTGACTTTCGTATTTTTTTATATCAAATAACTGAAAAAGGATGAGAAAAAGGATAAAATATCGAATGTGATAAGAGTATGTTAACAACAAATTAAAATCCCAAAAGTCATTTGATTTAAATACATTAAAAAAAAACACTAAAACAAATAACAGCAGAAATAATTTTAGGATTAATGGGAACTTAATAAGTGGCAATCTACCCCCTTTCTTTAGTAACCCTATAACTACACCTAATATTAAATAAATATCAATCCTAGTAATCAATGGAAAAACGACCGACCTAAAATCGTCTTGATTTGATATATATATACTTGGAAATATATCATCGACTGGTGCCGGAAAGGCCAATAAAACGAAAATTAACAATAAAAAATATAATTGAATTCTCCAAATAGCAAAAATACACACAACAATGAAAAATATAATTGACGGTATTGTTAAACTAGCAATATTATTATAGTGTACTTCCCCATTCAACCCTAGTATAGATACAACTCCAATACTTAAATAAAGAGCACACAATAAAATAACACAAATTAAAGAAAACAGAACGTTTTCTTTTCTCAAATTGAATTTCACGGTTTTTTTAGTAGAAATTGTTTAATTAAGTATTAATTTATTAATAAACTTAGATATATTGTAGGATTCTAAATATGGGTCGTACTTTCTATCTATTACCATAGGCTTCCCTCTCAAGTTTTCAAAGTTAAAATATTTACTTGGTTTAAAATATTTTTCCAATTCTAAATTAGAGAACTCGTGGTTTCCATTGTTATATTTTAATGTTATATTCTTTATTAAAATCTCTTTTTGGTTTTGATTTTCACCTAAATCCAATCGTAACCGGGTTGGATAAATACCTTGTTCTAAAACGAATTTTATTTTTTGCTCTGAAGTACTCCCATTTATCGGTTTTCTTAAACTTTTTTTAGCCATAAAACTTTCATTTTTACGACTATTATAAAATAGCTCTAATGTATCGTTCTTCTGCATTATCAAAATAACTTCAACAATAATACATTCACTGTTTTCAACCTTTACATCTTTACACGATAAAAAGCCCGCCATAAACACCGACAGAATCAGCGTTTTAGATTTTATTATTTTGTTTAAGAGTTTATCCATTTAAATTATACCATTAATTATCCTAAAAGCTGAACCTCCATCCAATTTATAAAAATATTCTGTAATAAAATTTTCGTAATTTGTTTTTTTTGAGTTAAGTAACTCTAAATTATCTAGAAGGTTATCCAATGAATATGAGTTTTTGATAGAATGGCTACAATTAAATTCATTGTATTCCATTTGAACATTTATTTCGCTTATCTCTAATTGAATTAACGGCTTATAAAAAGCTATTGCTTCATTCCCAACAGTTGAAGTTGTTGTAATAACTATATCACTATCCATTATTAACTCATGGATGTTTTCTTTTTTGTATATTTTTGCTTGAGTATTTAAAAAGTATTTTTCTACCTGCTCTTTATTATCAATTGAGCCAGGGTGTAATTTTATTTTTAAATTATACTTATTATGTAACCCTGAAGTTTTAATAATTTCTAGCACCTTTTCTACGTTAGTATTGCCAATTGGATTAATTACTAATAAAATATCCTTAACTTCAGTAATATCTTTATTTATTATATCATATTTAATCATTCTATCCGTTTTTGGCGTTCCAGTAATTTTAAGTTGGTTTTTTGACGTGCCTCTTGTTAAAAACCAATCATTCGAAATTGAGCCCCATGTAAAAATTGTGTCTGCCAAAACTGGCAAATAGCCATATTCTAGAACAGTTGACCCGTGCTGAATTACTTTGGTTTTAATGTTTTTAGTTCTAGCGTATAAAACAAAAGCTCTAGATACCTTATGTGCATCGGAATTAAGGGTTATGCTCTTAATACTCTTATATTTTCTGAAAAAACCTTCAATACAGTTTATAATAAAAATAGATTCAATAATGTTCATTATTAATAAAAAAGGATGAATCTTAAATTCTGTTGAGAGTTTTTTTATTTCTTTTATGTCACTCTTGTTAACTTCAAACAGTTTAAATAATTCCTTGAAATAGTTTAAAGGGGTGAAAAACTTAAAAAGAAACACGCTATCTTTTTGAAGGATTCTTTTATCACATACAATTTCAACAAAGCCATCCGCAAAAGATTTGCTAACATCTCGCATATTTGAAATCATACTTTGATTATAAACATCATTTATAAATAAATATTCTATTTTTTTATTTGAATTTTTTCTAAATAAATAGAAAAACGAGATAATAGCTTTTAAATAATTATCTAAACTCACTATTTTAAGTTTACTAAAAAACCCACCACTAATTAGCCGTCCTAATGAATGTTCAAATACAAAAATTTGAGACAACGAAATTATGTTTAAGCCTTTATAAACTATTGTATAAGTGTTGAACTTTTGAACTTTGTTAAATGATTCGTTTAGTAAGGCCATGAAAAATGATGTCAATTTTATATTTTTTTAAACAAATAAGGTATATAACCAAAAACTCTACCGCATAACTTATAGCCGTTGTCAATGCTGCTATTTTATATCCGTAGATTGGAATTAAAATAACATTAAAAACAATATTAATCATAGCAGCTATAATCGCCGGTAAAGCCAAATAACGTGTGTTCTTATAGAAAAAAGGAATGTTTGAAAGGATAGTATACAAAAAGCAAAAAAACATTCCAATTACAATTACAGGAATCAACTCGACTATAGAAAGATACGTTTTATTTGATAAAAAGAATACTAAATGTTTTCTTAACAAAATTATCAATAGTCCCACGCTAAGTACAATTAGTATATACCTTCTAGATGCTATTCTGATTTTTTCAAAATTTTTCAATTTCAAATTTTCCAATATGAATTTTTGCCACATTTTATTTGTTGCTAAAAAGAACGCCATAAATATTGAACTAATTGTATATGCGACAGTGTAATCGGCAACCTCAACTTCTGAAAAATAATAATTAATTATAAATCGGTCAGAAAAACTTAAAACTAAAACGGACAACATCGCCGGAATAAAAGGAGCACTAAAATTAAGCCCTGGTTTAATATAAGCCAGACATTTGTTTATATTTATTTTTTTTACCTTCCGAAAGTTATAAATTGCTAAACAAAAAAAAACAATTAATTGAACCTTCATAAATGTGAATACACTGGTTTTAAAAAAGACTAGAACTAAAGCAGTAATAATGTAGGGAAACCCATTCCTCAAAATGAAAAATACATTGTATTTCTTATAATCTCCTTTTATTTGAAATAGGGATAAGTCTAATTCGATTAAAGCGTAAAATAAAGCACAAAACAAAACGAAATAATCGCTAATCCTGTCAATAAGATAAACTCCCAATTCATCTTTGAATAAAAAGATTAAAAGCAATATACCTGAAATGGATAAGCAAAAATACTTTACAGAGGATAACAGTTCTTCAGTATTTTTCTTAGTATGAATGTAATAATATTTTAAGTAACTTCTTTGGGAAAAATCTATAAGCACTGACATAAGTGGTACTGCCACCCAAAACAATGATAAAATGCCAAAATCTCTTTTACTAAAATAATTAGTATAAAATGCCAAAAGCAAAAAAATTGTGCCTTTGGAAACCCCTTCTCCTAATATATAATAAAAGTAACCTTTTTTAGAATCACCGATAATTCTAGCGTTTACTAAAAGGTTTTTTAAATATCTCAATGTTTTCTTTTATTTTTTTATCTTCCCAATGCCACCAATTCAATTGATTTATATCTTCTATGGTCTTTTGGTTAAACCTATATCCTTTCGAAATTGCTGGTACTCCATAAACAATTTCAAAGTCATTAACATCTTTTGTAACAACAGAGCCTGCACCAATAACAGCTCCATTACCAACCCTAACACCAGGCATTACAATAGAGTTTGCTCCAATCCAAACATCATGTCCAATAAAAGTTCTCACAATAATTCTCAAATCTTTTTCCACAAAGCCATAGTATTCTATGTAAGAAAATGCATGCGTACTGACTCTTTTATAATTATGTTGGGTTGCACCAATTGTTACATTCCATGAAATGGAGCAGAATTTTGAAATTTCCGCATTTATAATTGTTGTATTCCTCCCCACCGAAGTGTAATCTCCTATGACAGAGTTACTAACAAAACAGTAACGTGAAATATTAATATTTCTTCCCAAAACAGTTTTATTAACTTCTGCTCCGAATCGTATTGAATTATTCTTTTTGAAATATTTTCTGTATTTTTTTAAAACAAATGAAATCAAAATTTATTTAAATTATTTAGAAAACCCTTCATTACCTCAAAATGACTATCTATAAACTTTTCAATTCTTTCAAAGTCTGAAAAATCGGATTTTTTATAGTTGCTAAGAACAGTATTAATTTTTTGAATTAAGTTTTTGTCCTCAATATTAAAGACAGGCAGATTCATTGTTTCTACCATCCCCTTACCTCTTCCATCCTCATTTATCAATATTGACGGTAATCTTTTACTTAAGAAATACAAATGGGCATGAACCCTATATCCAATATGAAAATCACAATCATCATAAAAATTTAACTTTTTCAAATCGTAGGCAACATCCCGGATTTTAATCCTTGAATTAACGAGCTTTGATCCTAAAGCCATCAATAAATAACCAATAGTCGCTCTTATTGTTGTGTGCTTATCAGGAAGGATTCCTCTATGATAAGTCATTGTGATTTTGGCAGTTGGAAACTGCCGAGAAATTAGTTTAATTAATTTTACCGTCTGACCTATTAACTTTGGGTCAGCGGCTGTTGTAAATACAATATGTTTTATGTCATTATTTTTTGGGAAACTTTTCCCTATAGACCGTAAATCATACCAAACTGGGCACCCAGTCATAACTACATTTTTAAATCCATTATTATTCAACACTTTCTCCGTAGTTAAACACCTACAGCTTGAGTTGTTGATTTTTGAATGTGTTTGATCCAAAAACTCCTGAGATTTCTTATTAAAAGAAAACGCCAGTGGATTTCCAGAGGGTCTTCCACACCAACCTAACCCAAAAGGAATAATTGGCACTTTAATTTTCGATAAATCATCAACTAAAGGGTATATTCCATCATAGATATTATCTGCATAAGCTGGGCCTCCACACATTACAACAAACCTGGATTTGTTAATTACATCAAGGTGTTCATCCAATTTTTTAGTTCTATCTAAAATTACAATTTCTTTGTCGACAAATTCTTCAAATAATCTTCTGGATCTATCCGTAATTAAAAAATCTCCTATGTTTTTAATTTGACCCGAAAGTAATACAATCATATATATATATTTAAATTATACCATATCCCATGTTAATACAGTATCTTCAGCTAATTCTTTATTCACTTTTCTTCCAATTACAATATCAATATGTTCGGGTTTAATTCCTGTACCTGGTCTTTTAATCATTATATCCTCGGCTTTAATAATTTCTCCTTTACTCATCTTTCTAGTTAATACGAGTGATCTTCTAGCTTCTCTTCTAGGTATAATTTCACAATCTAAAACAGTCTTTTCGTATTGTCCCCCTATAACCTGTAATAATTCAAAATTTTCCACGGAAACCTTCAAATCGTTATAATCCATTGCATGATAATGATCATTTCCACTTAATGTTTTATCAAGAGTAAAATGTTTCTCAATTACTTCAGCCCCAAATAAATAGGCTGTTGTAAGAATGGTCATTGTCTTGTCTGGCATTGTATGATCGCTGTACCCAATTTTTATATTGGGAAAAATTTTTCTTAAGTGCTTAATCATATTTAAATTAGCATCTTGATTTTTTGTTGGATATGATAATACACAATGTAAAACACATATATCTGTACATCCAGCATCACTAATTACCCTTACCGCTTCTTCAACCTCTGAAATATATGCGGCTCCTGCAGAAATATAAATTGGCTTTCTTTTTTTCGCAATATGCTTAATAAATGGAATATTTGATAAATCTGAAGATGATATCTTGTAAATATCTATCATATCAAATAAATAATCTGCCGATTCAAAATCAAATGGTGTTGACATAAAATCAATCCCCAATTTCTTTGAATAATCACATAGGATTTGATAATCTTGCTTTTCAAACCCATCATGCTTTTGAAACAAACCATGTTGAGTTTTTGTTTGTTCTTTGTTCAAGTCCCAATATGCTGGAGATTGTTTAGAAACAAGTGTATCTGCTTTATAGGATTGAAATTTAACGGCATCTGCTCCTCCTTTTTTAGCTTCTAACACATATAGTTTCGCCGCCTCTAATGGAGTTATATCCATTTGTTTTGCTGTATCATAAAAATTAACGCCTACTTCGGCTATAATGTATGGTTTTTTCATCTTAAAATTTTATCTATAAACTATTAATTAAATTTACCACTCTTC
This sequence comes from uncultured Wocania sp., assembly GCF_964021735.1. Classification (NCBI taxonomy): domain Bacteria; kingdom Pseudomonadati; phylum Bacteroidota; class Flavobacteriia; order Flavobacteriales; family Flavobacteriaceae; genus Wocania; species uncultured Wocania sp. Next base: position 10,411 of record NZ_CAXIBN010000063.1, read on the forward strand.
TCTTTCCTTCTCTCAAATTATGACTCAAGAGTTTCTTTTGAATAACTATTCTTTCTTTTTTTGATAACTTAATGTAAATATCTAAATTAGATTCAATAATATTATCACTTGGATTTAATCCTAAATAGTTAAAACCATTTTCATGGCTTACAAATCCATGTTTTTCTTCTCTGTTATTTTGTGCCATTGCTATTGTGGGTAATCCTAAAATAGCCAATTCATAACCTGTTCTTCCTCTGGATGTAATTGCTATATCACAACTTGTCATCAATTCGGACATATTTTTAACGTCAAACAACATTTCAATATTTTGAATTTCATTAAATTTCATTAAATTTGGTACATTTTGTTTTGCTCTCCCAATAACAAAGATAAACTTATAATCATTATATTTAGCTTTTTTTGCAATTTCAACTAATCTATCCGTGTAATTTTGTGGATCGGATCCTCCAAATGAAATAAATATTTTTTTTACTTCTTTTTTTATTTCGATTGGATTATAGAACATAAAGGTTTTTGCACAAACATAATATTTTTCACCAGCTTTCATTTGAGCAACCGTAGGGTTTTGATATAACGCATTTATTACTAAATCTGCCTTGTGAGCGCCTTCTCCATCATCTTCAAAATTGACTATTTTTTTTGCTGGATTACATCTTTTTAAAGCTATCATATAGTCGATGGTTGTGTTAAGTATATCGTTTATAAACAAATTATATTTATTTTTTGACAAAACTTCAAATAATTCTTGAATTCCATCTACTCCAATCAAATTGTGTTCAGTTCTTCCGAATAAAGCAACATCCGTTTGATTAATATCATAATATATATCAGGTTTAACATAAAACTCATCAACTAATTCTAGACACCTGTATATGTGCCCCATACCTCTTTTGGTATTTCCATTAACATAAAAAGCAATTTTTTGATTTTGCAAAATTACTTCACAGTACTTTAAATCTGCAAAAGTGTCTATATCAATTGCTTCATCTTTAGAAATTTCATATATATCTACCTTTTTTCCTATTCTTGTTACTTTTGTTACTACCTCTCTCTTAGAAATTACAAAAGCACCTGTTTCAAGATAATGTGGTGGTAAGTATTGCCTATTTAATCTTTTCTTATAATCTGGGTATTTGTTATCATCATCATCTAATTTCCATGCTAAATGCGGGGAGTTTACTCCAGAAATTAAAGTGTCAATATTTCTTTCTATGCTATACTGAATTGCTTTATCTAATGTTTCTACTTTTAATATAGGTGACGTAGGTTGCATTGTTATGACATAATCGCATTTTTTGCTTTTTATAGCATCATATACCACGCTGTCCAATGTAATCTCATCTCCACAAAGACTTTTGTCCCTCCATATTACACAAGCACCCATTTGCCTTGCAATCATTTCGACTTCTTTAGAATCAGTAGAAACAACAACTTCATTTATATATTCACTCTTCAAAGCGTTTTTAATAGAATAATATACCAATGGTTTTCCATTTAACAATCTTATATTTTTGTTAGGAACTCCTTTTGACCCTGCTCTTGCAGGAATTACAGCTAATAAATCCATGTTTATTTTTTAAGTTACTAATTAGCAATCCCCTGAATTTAATCTTAGAAACAAGGCCTTGCGTTTGGTTGAATTTATCGCATTCAACATTAAAATTCTCTTTGTAATACCTTCTTACGGTTCTTTTTAAATAAGCGTACCGTCATTTTCAATAATGCATTTGTTAAAAATTTATAAATACCTTTTTGTTTTTCTATTTTTTTTATTGGGTTTTTAGTTATTCTACCTTTTTCCTAAACTATGAGCAAAATCTTATTGGGACAAATAACACCAAACTATATTCTCCATTTTAATTGTTTTTTGTATATTACTTAATAATGGTTTTATAATTCCTGAGAGCTATTTTTAAACTGTTCCTCCAATGTGGGATTTTGATGCCTAATAGTCCTATAGTTTTCTTTTTAGAAAGCACACTAAAAGCTGGTCGTTTGGCAAGGGTAAAATATTCTTCTGTCTTAACTTCTTTTACCTTAATTTGAATATTAGTTTCTTGAAATATAGCTTTTGCAAATCCGTGCCAGGATGTTTCACCACAATTTGAAAAGTGGTAAATTCCATAATCATTAATTCCAGAGTCAATTATTTTTAAGGTAGTTTTAGCCAAATCTTTAGCATAAGTTGGTGTACCCATTTGGTCACCAACTACACTAATTTCATTTCTTGTTTCTGCCATACGCAACATGGTTTTCATGAAATTATTTCCATGTTCGGAGTACAACCAAGAGGTTCTTATTATAAAATGTTCTTTTAAGATACCTGTTATCAATAACTCTCCTTGCAGTTTTGTTTTTCCGTATACACTTATGGGATTAGTTCCGTCTTTTTCAGTGTAAGGTTTAGAGGATAAGCCATCAAATACAAAATCTGTTGACACATGAATTAATATGGTGTCATACATTTTACAGGCTAGCGCTAAATGTTTAGGCCCAAATGCATTTATATTATATGCCTTTTCCTTTTCTTCTTCAGCCTTATCTACTGCTGTATAAGCTGCACAATTAATGCAATAATGAAACGGTTCGTTTTCTTGAAAAAAATGACTTACAGCTTTCTCGTCACAGATATCTAAATTTTTATAATCTGTAAAAACAAAACTTATGTGGCTATATTTTTTTTGTATATCTTTTATGCAATGCCCTAATTGTCCGTTAGCGCCTGTAACCAAAACCTTAATCATAATATAGCGTTTTCAAATTTTGGTAATATTAAATCTTTTTCTGATACAATGAAATCTTCTTCATTTAACTGCCAATCTATATTCAAATTCTTGTCATTATATATTATTCCTGCTTCAGCTTCCTTCTTATAAAAATTATCGCATTTATATGAAAAAATTGCCGTATCACTTAAAACAATAAAACCATGCGCAAACCCTCGTGGTACATATAGTTGTTTTTTATTTTCTTTTGATAATTCTACCGCTATATGTTTCCCAAACGTTTGAGACTGTTTTCTAATATCAACCGCTACATCTAAAACTTTTCCTTTTAAAACTCTAACTAATTTTGATTGAGCATGTTTGCCTGTTTGGTAATGTAACCCCCTTAAAACTCCTTTTGATGAAAAAGACTCATTATCTTGAACGAATTTAATATTAGCCCCTATTAAATTGTTAAACAATTTTTGATTGTAGCTTTCAAGAAAATAACCTCTTTTATCTTCAAAAATTTTTGGCTCAATTACAAAACATCCTTTTAGTTTGGTTTCTTTTACCGTCATTATTTTTTTTTCAGTAGTCCTAACAAGTTTTTACCATACCCGCTTTTAAGCAATGGTTTTGCCAAAGCTTTAAATTGCGCTTCATTTATGTAGTTCATTTCAAATGCTGCTGCTTCTATCGAACCTATTTTTAACCCTTGCCTTTCCTCAATTACCTCAACAAATTGAGAGGCTTGCATTAGTGATTGGAACGTACCAGTATCTAACCAAGCTGTTCCTCTGTCTAAAATGCTAACATTTAGTCTTCCTTGTTCTAAATATTCTTTATTCACATCTGTAATTTCTAACTCCCCCCTGTGACTTGGCTCAATATTTTTTGCAATTTGAATCACTGAATTATCGTAAAAATATATACCTGGTACTGCAAAATTTGATTTAGGTTGTTTTGGTTTTTCTTCTATTGAAATTACCTTGCCAGAACCATCAAATTCTACTACGCCGTAGCGTTGTGGGTCATGCACTCTATATGCATAAATAATTCCTCCTTTTGGATTATTATTAGCTTGTAGAAGCTTTGATAAACCAGATCCATAAAAAATATTATCACCCAAAATAAGTGCCACCTTATCAGTGCCTATAAAATCTGCCCCAATTATAAAAGCCTCAGCAAGTCCTTTAGGCTCTTCTTGTATTGCATACTCAAATTTACATCCATACTCTTTGCCATCCCCTAATAAATCTTTAAATAAAGGAAGATCTTTAGGCGTTGAAATAATTAATATTTCATTAATGCCAGCATACATTAAAGTTGAAAGTGGATAATAAATCATTGGTTTATCATAAATAGGCATTAACTGCTTACTTATAGTCAGTGTTAACGGATGTAGTCTTGTCCCAGATCCTCCTGCTAATATAATTCCTTTCATATTTTAATTGCTATATTGTTTTTTATAATAGGATTGGTATGCTCCACTAGTCACGTTATTAAGCCATTCCTTATTATTTAAGTACCAATTTATGGTTTTTTTTAGGCCTTCTTCAAAGGTTACTGATGGGGTCCACCCTAATTCATTCTTTATCTTTGATGCGTCAATGGCGTATCTTAAATCATGTCCAGGGCGATCTTTAACGTAAGTTATTAACTCTTCCGAACTTCCTGTGGGACGATTTAATTCAATGTCCATTTGTTTACACAAAAGCTTTATTAAATCGATGTTTTTCCATTCATTAAAACCGCCTATATTATATGTTTCGCTGTTTTTTCCTTTATGAAAAACCAAATCTATTGCAACCGCATGGTCTTTTACATATAACCAATCTCTAGTATAATTTCCATCTCCATAAACGGGTAAAGGTTTATTATTTATAATATTATTTATAAATAAGGGTATGAGTTTTTCAGGAAATTGGTTTTGCCCATAATTGTTTGAGCAGTTAGTAATAACATACGGCATGTTGTATGTTTCGCCATAGGCTCTAACAAAATGATCTGAGCTTGCTTTAGACGCTGAGTAAGGAGAATTAGGACTATATGGAGTCGTTTCTGTAAACAAGCCTTTCTTCCCTAAGGTGCCATATACCTCGTCTGTACTTACGTGATAAAACAGCTTGTTATTAAAATTACCTTTCCAAGTGTTTTTAAATGCATTTAGAAGTGTCATCGTTCCTATTACATTTGTTTTAACAAAAGCCAATGGGGCTTCTATCGACCTGTCAACATGAGACTCTGCAGCAAGATGAATAACACTATCAAATTTGTGTTTTTTAAAAATACTAATCACAAACTCATCACTATTAATGTCTCCTTTTATAAAGGTGTAATTTGGTTTGTTTTCAATATCGCTTAAGTTTTCTAAATTCCCCGCATAGGTTAATGCGTCGAGATTAAAAATGTGATAATTAGGGTAAGAATTTACAAATAACCTAACCACATGAGAGCCAATAAACCCAGCACCACCAGTAATCAAAATTGTCTTATTCATTATATTTTATCTTTATATCGACCTAAAAACTTAATAAACTCCCAACCAATTAAAAATATAAAAGTAAGTGCAACTAAAATTAACGCATAATACCTTTTCATACTAAGTGGTTTACCAAAAAGTTCTTTGCTGTTATCCATTGAGCCACTATCTTGTTTGCTAGAAGTTATTTCAATAAGATGTTGTTTGTCAGCTATTTTACGCTCTATTTCTACTAGCTTTTCTCTTAATTCCAAATCTTTGGAGTACAACTCAAACTCTTTAGTAGAACTCCCAGTTTCTTGATTGTCAATTGTAATTCTGGCTTGAGAGTTGTTATTGTTTTCAGCGGCTTTAATAATTGCTTTTTGGTAAACAGCCAATAGAGTATCCGATTTAATTAATGATTTATTAATTGCTTCTGCTTGCTCATTTAATAATTTGATATCTTTTTCCTGTTCTCTTTTAAAATATGGGTTTGAATTTATGTTTTGTACAATTTTATTAAAAACCGTACTAAAACTATTTCTTTGTTTAGCTTTAATAGATATTTGTTGGTATTTATGATTGTAATCCTTATCGTTTTTTAAGAACGATTCATAATCAATTGTCGATGCTACCGTGGAATCAAGTGTTTTAATGTAAGCATCATAAGCTTGAATTTTTTGATTTTCACTGATAATCGATTCTACTTTAATATCCATTATAGAGGACAGTTCGTCCTGCTTTATGCCCAATACACTTTCTAAAGTACTAATATCGTTCTGTGAAACTAAATCATTATAATAGCTAATGGCATTATATAAGTTTTCTCCAGTATTATAATTTTGCTTAACAGTGATGTACGATTTGTAAACCGGTTCGGAAGTTTTTTCCAATAATATGCCTAGAGCAACTCCAACAATTCCCGCAATTATAAATTTTATAAAGTGTTTTTTTAGAAAAAACACAATCCAAACAAAAGCTAAAAAAAGACTGTTTAATATGTTACCTATAAACTTAAAAAAACGGTCAAAAGCATTTCCTATAAGCTTGAATAACTGCCCTA